>JBHBDS010000129.1:0-9083 GCA_041784625.1 Filifactoraceae bacterium | reverse complement strand
TAGGTTCGATTCCTATCGCCAGCTCCAATTTAATATTTGTAATGGTGGAGTTCCCGAGAGGCCAAAGGGGGCAGACTGTAAATCTGTTAGCAACGCTTTCAGTGGTTCGAATCCACTCTCCACCACCATTTAATTTCTTGCGGGTGTAGCTCAGTGGTAGAGCCCCGGCCTTCCAAGCCGGTTGCGAGGGTTCGATCCCCTTCACCCGCTCCACTTGACCCATTAGCTCAGTCGGCAGAGCACCTGACTTTTAATCAGGGTGTCCCGCGTTCGAGTCGCGGATGGGTCACCATTGCTATTTATTTCTTTTTGAAGAAATTCAAGAGAAAGAGGAGAAGTACTCAAGTGGCTGAAGAGGCTCCCCTGCTAAGGGAGTAGGCCTGGTTAACGGGCGCGAGGGTTCAAATCCCTCCTTCTCCGCCACAGTTCGAGGTGTAGCGCAGTTTGGTAGCGCACGTGGTTTGGGACCATGGGGCCGGGGGTTCGAGTCCCTCCACCTCGACCAATACTTTTTACAAGTAATTTGGAGCAAAATTGAGGAGAGCAATGAGCGAATGAAGGAGCGTAGGTTGCTACGTAACTGAATGAGTGAAGCAGAGTGACAAAAATTTTGCCCAAAGGACGCCGTAAAAAATGGGCCTATAGCTCAGGTGGTTAGAGCGCACGCCTGATAAGCGTGAGGTCGCTGGTTCGAGTCCAGCTAGGCCCACCATGCCCAGATAGCTCAGTCGGTAGAGCAGAGGACTGAAAATCCTCGTGTCGCTGGTTCGATTCCGGCTCTGGGCACCAGATAGCACCCAATGGGTGCTCTTTTTTTGCATCTTTGTTCGATGCGGCAGATTTTTACAAGTAATTTGGAGCAAAATTGAGGAGAGCAATGAGCGAATGAAGGAGCGTAGGTTGCTACGTGACTGAGTGAGTGAAGCAGAGCGACAAAAATTTTGTCCAAAGGACGCCGTAAAAAAGAGGATTGAAAATCCGAGTGTCATTACTAGTTCGATTCCGGCTCTGGGCACCAGATAGCACCCAATGGGTGCTTTTTTTGTATCCAATTGATCGATCGTATGTTTTGTTAATATGAATAGGTCACCTTTTTCTAAAGCGTCTGATTTGACCTTGTATTCTTGGTAAAATTGCAACTCTTCATCATATAGATTGAAATATTCTTCTGAATAGATAGTACACGACAGTACACAAAATTTTTTTGGAAATTTTTATGATTTATTGTAAGATATATCCTTCTTTTCCGTCTTATTAAGTAGATGAAGGACTTGATGTGGTATACTAAATAATATGGAACAATATTCTTTGATCAAATTTTTGATCAGAGAGGAATTGGAGGATGTTATGAGAAGAAAAATTAGCGCAATTTTGCTGGCGATACTGATGATCACGGGAGCGGTTTTTGCGGATGGAAGAGGCATGAACGCAGCAAAAAATCTAAAAAAAGTGGAGAGCACATCTTTTACTGAGCCCATCAGGGTGACGGTGAAAAAGGCGGTCAAAAATCCAGAAAAAACATTCAAGCTTCTCTCGACGGACAATACGTCAGTAGATTTTATCGTCAACAAGCTCGATGAAAAAAATTATGTCCTGATTCCGCTCTCACCGGCAGTGTACACACTCAAGAGCGATAATAATATTGTTGAGACCAGTATCTATGAAGGCGAAGTGTTTGTTGGAAGCAAAGAAAATTTTTCCAAAATCCAAAAGCAATTCCGAGAACCTTTCTCGTTCTGGAACTATCTTAACCCGCTGAAAAATTGGGATAGCAGAAGATATGAAGCCATTGCACCAGAGGTATTGGAAGATACAGCAGCAGATGGAGCGAGCTCCAGCAAAACCAATGTTCAGGTCGATGGCGTTGACGAGGCGGATGTGGTCAAAGTGGTTGGCGATACCATTTTCTATCTGCGCAATGGAAAAATATCGATTGCAAAAACAAGCGCGGGCAAAATTTCAATCGTTGGAGAAATAAAACTCGATCAAAAAATTTATTTGCAAGATTTTTATGCCGATAGCACTAGGCTTGTGGCAGTGGGTAGCAGCTACGAAAACAACAAAACTTTTACCAAAGCGCTTGTCTACGATATTACTTCGCTTGCAAAACCCAAGCTCGTGCGCACTGTGATGCAGGAGGGTTACTACAGTTCATCGAGAAAAATCGGCGACCAAGTGTATTTGATATCGGAAACCTATGCATATAATTTTGCGATGCCGCTGTACAAGGACACGGCTGTTTCGGAAAAATTCCAAAACATCGATGTTGCTTCGATTCGAATTTTTCCGCCGTATCTAACCCAGTCGATTGTGACGGTGAGCAGCTTTTCGGCAAAAGACAAATCTTCGGTCAAACATCTGAATTTTATGGGTTCGGCGGATACGGTGTATATGACGGAGCAGAGTTTGTATATCAGCTTCTACGACTACAATCGCAACTATTATCCGATACCAGTGGACATTGCGCCAAGGGTTGCGACAAATGATGAGCCAGCAGTAGATGTGATCGAAGTGACCCCAAGTGATCTCTATCTCGACAAGACAAAAATCAAAAAGTTCTCTGTGAACAAATCTGAGATCCAGTACGTTGGGGAGGCGACCATCGTCGGCAGTCTCATCAACCAATTTGCAATGGATGAGAGCAATGGAATTTTCCGTGTGGCATACACAAGAACATGGGAGAGCGGCTCAGAAGTGGCGACCTTTGACAAAAATATGAAACCGCTCGGCAAACTCACAGGCATTGCACCACAAGAAAGAATCTATTCCGTACGATTTATGGGCGATCGTTTGTATCTCGTGACATTTGAACAAGTCGATCCGTTTTTTGTCATCGATATGAAAAATCCGAGAGCGCCAAAAATTCTCGGCGAGCTCAAAATCCCCGGCTATAGCGACTACCTACATCCTTATGATGCAAATCATGTGATTGGATTTGGAAATGCGACCGATGTGAACGAGTATGGAAATGTCCGTGCAGACGGGATGAAAATTGCGATGTTTGATGTGAGTGATGTCAATAATCCAAAGCAGATTTCCAATGTCGTGATTGGAACAACGGGAACAGGCTCTGAGCTAATGTACAACCATAAAGCACTGATGTACAATGTAAGCAAGAATTATTTTGGATTTCCGATCACTGTCACACAAAAATCTAAAAATGCAACCAGCCCTTGGGAAGTGGACTATGTGTTCCAAGGCGGCTATGTGTATGGAGTGGACAAAAATTTCAAACTGCAATTCAAAGGCAGTGCAACTCATAGAACTGGCGAATGGAATTGGGAAAATACAGCGTATATTAATCGTCTCGTCTATGTTGGCGATTATATTTACTTCTTGTCGGACAAAGCGATTTCGTCCAATGCAGCAAAAGATATGAGCAAAGTCGATTACAAAGAATGGTAACAAAGATTGGCATCGAGCAATATCCTTTCAAAAAAGGTAACCATACATCTCCAAACCAAGATAGAAAATTATATGAAATGCTCTGCAACAGCAAAAAATATGTGGTTTGAAAAAGCAATAGCAAGTTGAATAATCCAAAAAGAAATCCTCGATCAAAGCGGTCGAGGATTTCTTTTTGGATTTATATTTTTAGGATACTAGGAATTTTTGCGATTTCACTCTCGAGCAAGTATGCTACGAGGTACTGTTTTCTATCACAATAACATTATAGCCAATATCATTTTTGCTGTAAAGGGAAAAATGTTTACAAAACAGTAACAAAAAGACTTGCAGGGCGAAAAAATAATTGAGTGCTTGAAAATTATTCGATGCGATTTTGAGAAAGGAATCCATGTTATGATTCGAAATGATAAATCGTCATTAATAATATATGCGCCAAGAAACATGATTCAAATTCTGCATTATTTCAAAAGAGCCTTCGGATTGATGTTGCTCAGTGGTGAATGCTCTTCCGTTGGTTTCTCGCAAGTTTCCGATAAAAAATCGAGGCAGTAGAAAATCTACCACCTCAATTTGAGCCATACTATAACAAAAACGATGCTTTGCAATTTTGCTGCATTGCATCAAAAAAGTTATTTCTCTAAAATTTTCTCTATAATGCATGACGCTAAAAATCTTAATGTCAACAAATACAACTTGAAAATAGTATGGTTTCAGCACGTACTATTTCAAACTAGAGAACCTTTTTAATTTCTTCTGCAAGCTCTGCTCCAGAGTATGTTGGAGAGAATCTCTCTACTACATTTCCTTCACGATCCACTAGGAATTTTGTGAAGTTCCAGTTTAGTTCGCTGCCAGGGAAAACTTGTCCTAGGCTTGCTAATTTTTCGAGAAGTCCAGCAGAACCAGCATTTGCTTTGTCTTCTGGTTTTTGTTCTTTTAGATAAACAAAAAGTGGGTCTGCGTTCTCACCGTTCACATCAACTTTTGCAAAATTTTCAAAAGTTACGCCATAGTTCAGCTCACAGAACTTCACGATCTCTTCGTTGGACTCAGGAGATTGCTCCAAGAATTGGTTGCAAGGGAATCCAAGAATTTCCAATCCATCTTTGCCAAATTGTTGGTAAAGCTCTTCCAAATCTTTGAACTGCGGAGTAAGTCCACATTTTGTTGCCACATTTACAATTAGGAGAACCTTTCCTTTATATTTGTCCAAAGAAACCGATTCGCCCGCTACATTTTTTACACTAAATTGATAAATACTCATCACTACCTCCGATTTTTTCGATAAATTGTTACACTATATATCTATCCAATTTGGCGAAATCTAATCAGATGAAATCACATCGTTTCTATTTCAGACTAGCTTTCCATTGCGCGACTCTTTGTTCTTCGGTGGACTGAGATAAATCTTCGTAACCAAAGTTCACGCCGAATTTTCCATTTTCATCAATTGATGCCCGAATGGTTGTCCATGGCTCATTCCCAAATTCGGTGAACGCATTTAGCAAATGCCCGACCACACGACCGAGTTTTTCGGTATGACTTTTAATATCAAATGGATGAACCCGATTTTCTTCGATCATTCGATCCATTGTGCGTGGCTGTTTGTCGGATTCTGGATAGTATAGATAGTGAATGGAATTTGTTTCTTCTCCAACTTCTGCGTAAAACTCCACTCGGTGCCAATCCACTGGAACGCCATCGTTATAATTTAGAATACTCACGAGATTTTGTCCAAGGTTGTTGATGAGATTATCCATTTTCTTCTGCGGATCCATTTCACGCTTGAGCGGTGGATCAACAAGATATTTTGCTTTCCAAATTTCCCGTCGTTCTAATGCACTAGACATATTAAAGTCCTGTAATTCACTTTCGACAGAATAGTCACCGTTGTAATCTACGGTGATATATAGTACATTCCATGGGCTGTCTCCATCAGCAAAAAGTATTTTCGTAATTTCCCATATAGTATTAATTAGACCTTTTCGAAGCTGTTCTGCTTCTTCTTCAAGTAGACCAAATTCTTTGAACAGGGCGCTATGTTGACGAGGCTCATTGTCCATAGTCGGGAAAAAGTAATACGCAATGGAGTGCGTATCTTTATACATCTCTGAGTAAAAGGTGATCCGATTCCACTCAATAGGTGGAATATTATATAGTTTTGTTGCTAATTCTTCGAATAATTGATCTAATTTTTCTTGATTCATGATAGTCCTTCTCCAGCCATTTTTAGCGGTATTATCTTTGGTTCCTTTGCCGAGTTTAAGGTTTGCTATTAGGATACTGTATATAAAAAAGCGGAACAAAGAGATTGTCCGCCATTTCATTTTCAAATCATAATTGGAAATCAGTTGCTGGAAATATTTTTCGATGTCGACTCTATTTCAAACTCGCTTTCCATTGCGCTACTCTTTGTTCTTCGGTGGACTGAGATAAGTCTTCGTAGCCAAAGTTCACGCCGAATTTTCCATTCTCATCAATCGATGCTCGAATGGTTGTCCATGGTTCATTACCAAGTTCAGTGAATGCATTCAGTAGATGTCCGACCACACGACCAAGTTTTTCAGCATGGCGTTTTATGGCGTTTGGATGAACTCGGTTTTCTTCGATCAGTTGTTCTATCGAGCGTGGCTGTTTGTCGGACTCGGGATAGTAGAGATAGTGAATCGAATTGGACTCTTTACCGACTTCTGCGTAAAACTCCACTCGGTGCCAATCCACTGGAGTTGCATTATTATAATGTAATATTTTGACGAGATTTTGACCCAAATTGTTGATGAGATCATCCATTTTTTTCTGCGGATCCATTTCCTGCTTGAGCGGAGGATCGGCAAGATATTTTGCTTTCCAAACTTCTCGGCGATCCATTGGGTATGACAACGAGAAATCTTGTTTATCAAATTCAAACTGATAATCCCCTGTATGCTCCACAATGACCGTTAGAACATTCCATGGGCTTTCACCATCTGCGTAGAGATATCGAATCATATTATGCAGTGCATCAATGACACCCTTATCATAATTGTCCGCATCTTCCTTGTCAAACCCAAACTCCTCAAACAAAGAATACGATTGTCTTGGATCATTATCCATCGTCGGGAAAAAATAGTACCAATAACTAGGCAGTGTTGGGCTCAATTCAGAACAAAACACAATTCGATTCCACTCTACGGGAGGAATATGATATAACTCCGTAGCGAGTGTTTCTTCCAATCTCTCTAATTCCCGATCAAGCATTACTTTCCTCCTTTAACATTCATAAGTGGCGGCAAAACAGTTTTTTCGTCACCAATTTGGTAGACAATGTCAAAACTATCTGGCCTCAAAGAATCGCCAACATAGTTTACCTTAATATCCACTATTACCTCTTTTCCTTCTTTCAGTGCTTTTTCCCATTGCCTCTCCAAATTACGCCACTCTTTTATGTTGAGTTTACCGTTCATCGCAACGAGATTATCAATGTCTCCCGAACCGAAGAACTGTCTCGCAATAAGGTGTCCTCCATGATCTGGGTCAAATAGATTTCGGATTCGATTCGCTCCGCCAACAATTTTCTACGCATAAAAATTTCGAATTCCTTTGCCGAGTTTAAGGTTTGCGCTAACACCAGTTATTCTACCATCTGTATCCGTATTATACAAGTAGCCCGCATCGGTTTTGTATTTTACATTTTTCTGGAGAACTTTTTGTCCTTTTTCCCATGTGATGTGACTTCCATCCGTAATAATATCATCCGCTTCACCAAGTCCACTCGATTTTTTTGCAGAATTTGCATCTGCATTTTTGGAAATGTTTTTGGATGCACTGATTTCATCCGTATTCTTTACATAGCTACTCGATTCTTTGCCGATTCCTCTCAAGTTTTTGCCATCTAGATTGAGCGAATCGAGTTTTTTGGTGATGGTGTCTTTACTTTTTTCGATTAGGCTAATGGTTCCTTTATGCATTTGGTTTGCAGCAGAATACAATGCGCTGCCTGGTGTCGGCATCATAGCGAGTGTTCCATTAGACAGCATAATTGGTTCTGGAGCAAAAGCATCTCCGAGCTTTCTTCCGAGATTCTGCCCTAGGTTTTGTCCCTGCTTTTTCACAAGCTCTGCCAATCTCATAAAGGTCTTTCCAGATTTTCTTGGAATATTTCGGATGATTTGTGCTCCGTTTTGAATTATTTTCTTTCCGTTTTGACTAAGCTCGCTAGCTTGAGTTCCAATTTTTAGGATATTTTTCCCAAGTGGCGTACTCTCCATGATTGGCTTCATCGCTTTCGCCACTGCTGCTACTTCGTCGAGTTTTCCAATAACGCCAACCACTGGCAGTATGCCTGCGGCATCAATCAGTGTTTTGACAGCATGCTCTTTGCTATTTTCCCAGTGTGTAATATCATGAATGACATCCCGAACATCTCCAGGTAAATCGAGCCCAACGAATGCGGTAGCTACCTGCAATCCTGTGCCAAGCAGCGTCACTTCATCACTGTAGTTCCCAAGAACGAGCTGCTCCACACTTCGGTTGACATAATCTCTTTGTGCTTGTGTCACACCCAGTTTGTCCAGTGTTTTGTCCAAACCCTCACGCTGTGCACTTCCAAGATTTGGCGTATTGACCGTTATTGTCTTTTTGCCGTTGGCAACTTTCATCGTCCTTGTCGAACTTGTCGATGAAGAAGAGCTATTCGATGTTGATTTGGTGGAAGTTGACGAAGTTGTGGATTTTGATGCTGCTTGTGCAGCCGCTTTTTTCGCAACACTTTCTGTCTGAGCAGCTTTTTTTGCTTCGACGATTTGCTGCGCATTATTCGCAAATGGTAGCTGTGTTTTTTGGTATTCTTGTCGAGCAAGCGTACTATTCACAGGATTTGTTGGTACCTTGACATTGTGTTGCAACTCTTGCACTGTTGTTGTTCTGACACTGGCGGAAGAAGTTGATGCCTTGGATTGCACACCAGAGATAAAACCTTGCGAGCGTACAGCAGCATTAGAGCTAGTCGCTCTGCTATTGCCCGAACTTTGCGCAACTGAAGTCGGGGAGTAATAAGTTCCTCCCGATGTAGTCGATGCTGACGGAGTTGGCGTGCTCTTGACATAGCTATCCACTCTTGGTACAGGATTAGTCCTTGGTGCATCTGCCACTGGTCTTGGCGTTGCAGCAGCACTATTATTGCTAGTAGATGAGGCAGAAGAATTTCCACTAGATGGAGATTTTCCCGAGCCTGTTGGCGTCGAAGCAGGGCGAGCGACAGAGGGCGTAGGAATTTTTGCCGATGGCTGCGATACGGTCGCCATCTTTACAGGAGAGCTGAGTACTTTTGATGGCGAAGTTGTTTGCCGAACTTCTCTTGCATGAGATGCGCTAGCTGCAGTTTTCGAACCACTTGCAGAACTTCCCGAGCTTCCTTTTGGCGTACTGGTGCTTTTGGGTTGCGAAGAACCGCCTGATGAGCCGCCACTTTTCCCTGAGACCGAGCCGCCCGATCGAACGGGATTAGAAATACTTCTAACATTAAATGAACGACGAGACATATTATGCTCCTTTTGTAGAATTATATGCGATGGAGAAAATTTCGGATGCACATGATATTATATCGGACAAAAGGAGATTTTATTAATATCTAGATGCTGCAAATTTCAACAATTTTTTTGCACAAACAAAAATTATATCCTAGTTCTACGAAGAAG
>JBHBDS010000128.1:0-11792 GCA_041784625.1 Filifactoraceae bacterium | reverse complement strand
TGTCATACTCTTCAATGAGTGATGCAATGATGTTTCTTTTGCCCTCGGTGAGAGGTTTTACTTTGTACACTTCTTTTTTCTTTGCCATAACAAATAGCCTCCTATGGTATTTTGATTCTACCATAAAAGGCTATATATTTTTACAGACTTTTTTTCACAGTCTCGAAATTCTCTCCAAATCATTGATCGGATTGGAGGAAATTCAGCTCTTTTTTCGTACTTTTATTTCAACTACTCGGATATTTCATTCGAACATCAAATGACCAGCTAAGCGGCTGGTCATTTGATTAGGTAATTATTATGGTTATGAATTGAATCTATTGTGCTTTATTGTACATTTCTGTCACGGCAAAGCTCGCTACGTCATCTGCATATTTTCCTGGTCCAAATCCTGCATCGTAGCCTAGCTCTTTTGCAAGTTCATGCGTGATTCTTGGTCCACCGCATAGAAGAACTACTCGCTCACGAAGTCCCTCTGCTTCGATAAGTTCCACAAGTTCTGTAAGGTTTTGAATATGAACATTCTTTTGTGTTACCGTTTGCGATACCAAAAGCACATCCGCATTGAGCTCTTTTGCTTTTTTGATAAACTCCTCGTTTGGTACCTGGCTTCCAAGATTGTATGCCTCAATCATTTCGTAGCGCTCAAGCCCGTAGTGACCCGCGTAGCCTTTCATATTCATGATCGCATCAATTCCTACCGTATGTGCGTCCGTTCCCGTACTTGCGCCAACCACAACGATTTTTCTCTTGAGGTTTTCTTTGATATATTCATCCACTTCGTGCATATCCATTACGTCCACATCGATACTTTGAACTACGATATCGTCATAATTTACCGTATGCGTCAAACTTCCATATACTACAAAGAAAGTAAATTCTTTGTCCAATGCATGATGGTAAACCACGGATGGCTCTTCCAAGCCCATTTTTTTCGCCAGCTCTTTTGCTGCCTCGATCGATTTTTCGCAATCCGCAACTGGCAGAGTAAAGCTCACCTGAACTTTTCCATCATTCATTGTATCGCCATATGGCTTTAGTTTTGTAACGTCCAGATTTTTGTCAAAATCTTTCGCATCCATTGAATATAGTCCCGAACTCATTTTACGCCTCCTTAGAATTTAACATCAAATCGATAAATGGATTGTAGTATTTGCTGTCTTTGATAATTACGCCGCTAAGACCTTTTCCTCCATCGATCGGACGTTTTACGCCACCAAAAATTCCTTTTTCGAGTGTTGTAAACAGTCCATGTTTTTTGATTTCTTTTAGCAGATCATTTGCCTCACGAAGAACTTTGTCCGCTCTTTGCTGCATGATTCCGCCCTCTTTGAACTCTAGCTCGTCACCAAGTGCTTCCATATTATTGAAAATATACTTTGCATTTTCGATTGAAAGCGCACGGTCGGACATAAATGGTGTATGGATTGCTTCGGTAAGCATTCCAAGCAAATGCAATTTTTGTCCTGTAAGAATCGTTACCATATTAAACAATGTATCTTGAATATGTCCTTTGAAAATATCGCCTGTCATAAATTTTGTTGGTGGCATATATTTTAGTGGTGCTTTTGGGAAAATTTCTCTTGCCATTTGTGCCTGTGCCAACTCATATACGAATCCGTTTTTGAGTTCTGGATCCATTTCAAATGCATGTCCCAATCCCATTTGCTCTTCTGGCAATCCTGCAACGAGTGCGAATTGCTCATTGATAAATTGGGAAGCGAGCACGGTGTATGCTTCTTCGTATGCATCCGCAGTAGTCAGATAGTTATCTTCTCCCGTGTTGATGATAACTCCAGCGAATCCGTTGATGATTCTAGAGAAGTATTGATCAACCATCGTTCTTTTCATATTAATATCACGGAACAAAATTCCATAAAGCGCATCGTTGAGCATTACATCCAGTCTTTCGAGCGAACCCATCGCAGCGATTTCTGGCATACAAAGTCCAGAGCAGTAGTTACATAGACGAATGTATCTGCCAAGCTCTTCACCCACTTCGTCAAGCGCAGTTCTCATCAGACGGAAGTTTTCTTGCGTCGCATAAGTTCCACCAAATCCCTCTGTTGTTGCTCCGTATGGAACATAGTCGAGTAGAGATTGTCCTGTGGTACGAATTACGGCGATAATATCTGCGCCTTGTTTTGCTGCTGCAACTGCTTGCGTAATATCCTCAAAAATATTTCCTGTTGCAACGATAACATAAAGATATGGACCATCTTTGTCGCCAAATCTTCCTAAGTACTCCTCACGTTTTGCACGGTTTGCTGCAATACGTTTTACCGTTTCTTTTGCAATTTCGTCTACCGCCAATTTGATTTCAAACGCATCCTTCATCGGAACCGTTGTCAAATCAATTTCTCCCACTGCAACTTTTTCTGCAATTTCTTGCGGTGACAGATTGTAAGTAAGCATTGCGTTTCCAAGATAGATTGCTGCTCCAACACCAAGACCATTGCCTGCCTCGATGTTTTCTACCACGACATTTGGTAGCGGAACGCCCATCTCATTGACTCCATCAATGCCCAAAAGTCTACAGATTGTTCTCTCTACTGCAACCGTAGAGTGATTGTCAATGAACTTTTGAGTATCCGCCGCAATCTCCTTCGCGATCTCTCTTGAGCTTTGTACCAGCTCTTGATTCAAATTCAATTTACTTTTCATAAGCTTTACTCCTTTTTAAGCCCTTCCAAAATCTAACATATCGATACCGAGTAAACGCGCAATTTGCAGCGCATTTTTCGGAATATCCGTCTTGTCAATTTCATGGATCGAATAATCCATGTGTCTTTGCAAAATACTGAGCGCCTCTTTGCTGTTTTTGTCTGCCAAATTTTTGAGCAGGTCAAAATTCACTTCCGAAATTCCTTTTACTTGCAGATGCGTTGCGCCTTCCAAATCCACACCATCAAAATGAGTAGAAATGAAGGTATATGATTTTCTTTTTCCAAACAAATCAATGACCGAATTGACGATGATTCTTCCTTCTTGCGGATTCGTCCCTCTCGCAAGCTCATCGAGAATGATCAAACCATTTTTCTTGCCGCTCGCGCCGATAATCGTTTTGAGCTGAATCATCTCTGCCCCAAAGGTGCTCAGTCCGCTGTCGATGCTCTGCAAATCGTCCGAGATCATGTAGAGAAAATCCACCACTGGAATTTGCGAATCTACTGCGTATACATACATACCGCAGTTGGCAAGCAAGACATTGAGTGCAACGGTTTTCATCGCAATACTTTTGCCACCCATATTTGCGCCAGTCAGGACCGTTACGCCGCTCTTTAGCCCAAGCTCAAGACGCTGCATTTTCGTTCCTTTAGAAAGCAAAATTTCTTCGTAGTATGGATTGTATATCTCGTGAAGAATGATTTTTTCGCCATCCGAGATTATCTGTGGCAAAGTTGCCTCGGTATCCATAAAATATTTTGCCTTTGCGAGCAAAAAATCCAAGTAGCCGATTGTATTTGCATTGTGCTTGAGCGCATTTGAAAATGGTTCTAGCTGCTTTGTCAAATCTTTTTTGATTTCGTACTCACAGGATTCTTCCAGAGACAAAATTTCCGCACGTTCAAGCAGAAGTTCATTTTTCTTTTCGACATCTGCAGCAGCTTGTATTTGACTTTCTAAATCTCGTCTTTTGATTCGGTGCGCCTTGAGTTCTTCGGAAAAACTATCATAAATATAGAATGTTTCGTACCCTGTTCTTTCTGGGTCAAGCAAGTCAAAAACCGCTTGAACCTCTTCAAAAGAAACTGCGCTTAGATTGATGCCCCAACTTTTATAAAGCGATGAGATATCTGTACAAATTTTTGCAAAAACTTTAATTTCAAAAAGCTCAATCTCATCCAAAATCATTCCTGTACCAATTTTTTTGATCGTCGGAACAATATCTTTCACTTTACAGAAGTTGTGCAAAATGCCCGATATCATCTCGATGCCCGTTTCGTAGGATGAAATTATTTTTTGTGTATTTTCCAGCTCATCAATCAATTCCTGACGATTTTTATTTGTGAATGGCTCGATGTTGTTTTTTTTCTCATCACCGAGTTTGCTCACTGTATTGATATTCTCGATAATGTAGTGAAATCCAATATTCTTTTTTTGTTCATTATCCAAAAATCTCATACTTATCCTTTATCCATCACATCAAAAATTGGAACATTGATATATTTTTTTAGGCCGCTAATCATCATCTTTGGATCGACAGAATAATCATGCGTCGAAAAAGGGTTCACCGTGATCCCAACCACATTGATCGGTTGTACACAAAGTAATTGTATCCCTCTTGTCTTTAGTCGAGACGTGTTGCTTCTACTCAAAAATAGCTTTGTTCCGTCTTCCACAAGCAAATTTGGTCTTGCTTTTAGCGGCAAAGTTCGCAGCATATGATCGACGAAAGAATCCGTAATCGCCCCTTTGGTGTAAATAATTTTTGTATCCTCATCAATCTGCTCGACAATTTCTTTTTCGTGACCGAGAATGGTTTTGTCCGATTGAAATTGTATCTTTTCTTCGCCAAAAAGTATTACATCATGATCGTTACTCCAAAGCTGAGCGAGAATTTTTTCATCCGAAATACGATCTATCGTCAGCAACTGATAGCTGTGCAAGGTTTCTTCCACAATCTTGTGATAGTTGCTCGAGATAGATGCTCCCGTTGAAAGTATCGTCGCTTCAGCAACCGATGGCGATGCAAAACTTTTTCTCGACAATGCCCCATCAACAAAAACTTTTTTTGCCCCATAGCCAAACATTTTTTCGACGACCTGTTTGGTTTGGTAGTTGGTCGATGGTCCAGCAAGCTCGATGTATCCGTCCGAAATTGCTCTGGATATGACGATATTTCCCATTGGTGTGCTGATGTCCGTCACTTCCAAAATTTCGAGTGTCGCATCCGAAAGTTTGAGACATGCAGCCGCGGTTGTTACAATTGTTCCGCTATATATGTATATGCGTGGTTTTGAAGTTCCAGTTACACGGTCAACCGTTTCTCCATCCCGTCCAATAGACGACAGACCAAGGGTATATTTACCCCTGGCCTCATCAATAAAATAGTTCAAGGTTGTCGTTTTGCCCGCATTTTTGGACATTCCGATAAATGAAACTGATTGATACTTGTCGATTATCTCAAGCATTAATTAGTGTTTTCCTCTTTCGTTTCTTTCAAGACCTACTGGCTCAAGTGTTTCTTTTTCGCCGTTTAGAAGTCCTGCAACCCCTACCTTATGTTTCGTTTCTTTTCCTGTACATACATCACATGTGCAGCCTGGAGTGTAGTTTGATGGCTCATGATATGTTGTAATAACACCTTCAAAGTTTCTAAGAATAACTTTGTTGTGGCTTTGAGAGATGATATAGTTTGGCATAGCTGGAGTTTTTCCGCCTCCACCAGGTGCGTCTACTACGAATGTTGGTACGCAGTATCCTGAAGTATGTCCACGTAGAGCTTCCATAATTTCAAGTCCCTTAGCAACTGGAGTTCTGAAGTGAGATAGTCCAAGTGAAAGGTCGCATTGATAGATGTAGTATGGTCTTACTCTGATTTTTACTAGATCGTTTACTAGTTTTAGCATTACATGTGGACAGTCGTTTACGCCTCTTAGAAGAACAGATTGGTTTCCTAGTGGGATACCAGCGTTTGCCATTCTTTCGCAAGCAGCAGCTGTTTCTTCGTTGATTTCGTTCGAGTGATTGAAATGTGTATTCAGCCAGATTGGATGATATTTTTTGAGCATATTACATAGATCATCAGTGATTCTTTGTGGAAGAACTACTGGAGTTCTTGAACCAAGACGGATGATTTCTACGTGTGGAATTGTACGAAGCTCTTTAATGATCTCTTCCAATCTTTCATCACTCATAAGAAGTGCGTCTCCACCAGAAAGTAGTACGTCTCTTACTTGAGGAGTGTTTCTGATATACTCGATTGCTTTTTTGATATGATCCATTGGAACTGCTGAGTCATTTTGTCCAGCGAATCTTCTTCTTGTACAATGTCTACAGTACATCGAGCATTGGTCTGTGATAAGGATCAGCGCTCTGTCTGGATAACGGTGAGTTAGTCCTGGCGTTGGAGAGTCCACATCTTCGTGTAGTGGATCTTCCTCGTCTTCTGGCGCTCTATAAATTTCTTCGCCTTTTGGAATCGCTTGAAGTCTTACTGGATCATTTGGATCGTTCGGGTCAATGATTGATAGATAGTATGGAGTGATTGCCATTCTAAGCATTTTTAGGGATTCAGTAACTCCACGCTCTTCTTCTTCTGTAAGTGAAATGTATTTTTTTAGCTCGTCAACTGTTTCGATACGGTTTCTTACTTGCCATTTCCAATCATTCCATTCAGCATCAGTAACATTTGGAAACAATTCATGTCTTCTATATACTTTCATAACATTCTCCTATTTGTTTTTAATCCCTTTTAGAGTTTTCCCCTCAGAAAACAAATTATACATATTGTTTTTCAAAAATTTCTCTTAGTTCTTTTGACTCTCTAAGTTCTTCCAATGTGATTGCAGCGTGGTCTTTTGTATATCCGTTACCAATGATCATGTTAACGTCTTTACCAACTCCCTCTGCTCCAAGTGCAGCTTTTGTGAAAGAAGTTGCCATCGAGAAGAAGTATACGATTCCGCCATCTCTTACTGGAAGGATCGAAGTCATTTCTGTATTTTCGATGTTTACGCAGTTGATCATAATATCAACTTCTTTGCCGTTGTTTGCTTCAAGAACTTTGTCAAGAACTTCTGTTGGCATAACAGCACTTGCAACAACAACTTTGTGGCAGAATCCTGCATCCATCAATTTCTTCACGTCTGCTTCTTTACGAACAACACCGATTACATTCCCAGTTGGGCCTACACGTTTTTTTGCTTCATACGCACACATCATTCCAGATTTTCCAGCTGCTCCAAGAATAACTACCGCATCGCCTGGTTTCACCAATTTTGCAGTTTGAGCTGGTGCTCCTGCTACGTCAAGTGCAGCAAGCGCCAATGTTTCTGACATATCTTCTGGAAGTACAGAGTAAATTCCGCTTTCGAAAAGGATTGCTTGTCCTTTGATTTCTACACGGTCGATGTCTGGATGAATCTTGATGATTTCATCGATTTTTAGTGGAGTAAGCGATAGAGAAACTAGAGTTGCTAGTTTGTCTCCCACTTTAAGATCGGTTTTTCCAACAAGATCTTTTCCGATTTCTTTTACTGTTCCGATAAGCATTCCGCCAGATCCTGTTACTGGGTTTTGCATTTTTCCTCTTTCAGCAACGATGGAAAGAATCATTTCTTTGATTTTGTCTACATCGTGGCCGCAAGCCTCTTCGATTTGAGTAAAGCTCGCCGAGTCAATGTTCAATGCTTTTACATCAATAAGTATTTCGTTGTCGTAGATCTCCATCGTGTTGTCGATCTTAAGTGCTGGTTGTGGCAATACTCCTTTTGGTTCGATTACTCTGTGTGTGCCGTATTTGTTTCCTTTCATACATACCTCCCAAATAAATTATTTATTTTTTCTTTGCTTGTCCTTTGGAACAACGCAAGTTCCTACCGCTTTACATACTACAATCGGTTCGTCCAAAACATCTGCAGCCGAATCGCTGATGTCTGTTCTAGGCACGATAACTTTTCTCGCTTCAAACACCATTTTTCTCGAGCTGTTGCCAACGTGTACGATTTCGCCAACCGCTTCGATATAATCTCCTGCAAAAACTGGTGCCATGAACTCGACCGACTCATAAGCCTTGAACAGACCCTCGTCGCCATCATGCTGAATCAATAGTTCTGTCGCAACATCACCAAATAATCCAAGCATTCTTGCACCATCCACAAGATTCCCTCCGTAGTGTGCGTCATGAGAGCTCATTCTCAATCGGATAACTGACTTCATTGTGTCTCCCTCCCTTAAAAAAATACAAAAAGAGCGCCAAAATGTCACATAGCTGTGACACAACAAGCGCTCCATAGAAAACTATGACAGTAGCAAGCTGTAGCTTGCATACCAGGTGAACGTGCACTAGGGTCTACACATTCCCTTCGGCGATTGACAAATTCGGGCAAAGCATCGGCACTCCTAACCTTAGCAGCTTTCTCCTACCTACTCAACCGCACCTCTCCTTATGTACAATTACATTATAGTACGGTAAGTATTTTATTGTCAAGGAAAAAGTTTTCACTAAATCAATAATTTTTTTCTTGTCTACATCCCTGTCTCTGTAATGCTTTTACAAAATATTTTTTGCTAGAAGAATGCCAAAGTATACAGAGAAAAATTGTGCAGCAGTCCCACCAAGTACAAAAAAGTGAAAGATGTCGTGAAAGTTAACGTTCTTAAAAGTAGGTTTTTTCAAAATATAGATTACGCCACCGATCGAATAGCTGATTCCACCAAGTACGAGCAGCAAAAGTCCCCATGTTGGAAGAATTTTTGCAATATCTTTTGCAAAGAAAATGACCAGCCATCCAAGCGCAAGATACATTCCCGTTCCGACCGCTCGAGGCAAGTTGAAAAAACAAATTTTGAGTACAACGCCAATAACTGCCAAGCTCCAAATAACGATGAGCAAAATAATTCCCATCCGTCGATTGGGGATTGCGAGCAAAAATGGCGTATACGAACCAGCGATTAGTACGTAAATCATTGAATGGTCGATCTTGCGAAAAATCATCAGCTTTTCTTTGGGAAGTTTGGCCGAATGATATAAGCCGCTCGCCATATAGAGCAAAAACATCGAGCTTGCAAAAATCAGCGTTGATACGAGATTCACCGTTTTGACATCAAAGCCAAATACTTTGGACAAACTGACGACGATGATCGCCACAACCGACAATCCTGCCCCAATGTAATGACTTATTGCCGAGACAGGGTCTCTCAATTTTATTTCCATATTGCACCTTCTTTCATCAAACATCAACAAACTTTGTTGTTTCAGCGACAACGCAGAATGTTTTTCACAAAATCCATAGTACTACTGGTCAGCCGCTGTTACATTCTTAGTTTTTTTTATTTTTGTATCCTTATCCCTTATTTCTTAAATTCCAATTTGCATTTTTGGACGAATGTGGTTGTGATATTGTAATTTTTGCCAATGTTATTCATTAACTACAATTCGAAAGCGCCGTATACTCCATTGCTTTGAAAATTCACCTTAAAATCTCATATATTTTTTCAACATCCACATTTTCTCGAAAAACACTCTCTAGTTTCTGAAATTCCATCTCTTTGAATGTTTCGTAGTCGATTGATTGCTCCTGTGAGCTCAAACCTTTTTTCTTGCGCAAGTTGTTGAGTAAACCATTTGTAAATTCTGCATTATCAAAAATCCCGTGAAAGTATGTGCCGATTACATTTCCATCTTTGGAGATCAATCCATCCGTATGTGTTTTCTCTTCTCCAAGAATCTCACACACTGAGGTGAACACTTGATCCTGATCGCTATAGAGGGTTTTTCCGCTATGAACCTCGTAACCCACCACTTCTATTCCGCCTAGGTTTGCAAAAGGACTGTCGATTTTGCACTCGAAGTCTTGGATTTTTGCTCTCGCTTGCGTTGTCGTCTTTCCTTCCTCAAAAATTGTCGTGTGATTAAGCAATCCAAGTCCATCCACTTCATCGAATTGATCCTCTAGGTGATTCGGGTCAAGAATTTTTGCTCCAAGCATTTGGAAACCACCACAGATTCCGACGATCGGCACCTCGTCTTTATGGAGCGCAAAAAGTCCTTGGAACAATGCGCTCGACTTTAGCGCCCGAAGATCAGCCGTCGTGTTTTTTGTCCCTGGCAGAATAATCAAATCTGGCTTGGAAAAATGTCCATCCAACTCGACATATCGCACATTCACATCCTTTTGATTTCGCAAAAATTCAAAATCGGTCGAATTGGACAAATGCGGATGACGTACAATCTCAATGAGTATCTCATTTTCTTTTCCGACTTTGTGAAGATTTTTTTCGGTAATGGAATCCTCGTCCTCAAGGTTGATCGTCGTGTATGGCATCACACCGAGCACAGGAACGCCGGTGAGTTCCTCAATTTTTTGGATCCCTTCTTGAAGAAGTTCTTTGCGTCCTTTGAATTTGTTGATGATAATACCCTTGAATCGTTCTTTGTTCTCGGGTTCTTGCAACATAATCGTTCCATAAATCGATGCAAACACTCCGCCTCGGTCGATGTCAGCAACCAAAATCACTGGCGCATCCAAATAGTCCGCCGATGCCATATTCGAAATATCATCTTTCATCATGTTGAGCTCTGCTGGACTTCCCGCACCCTCAATCACGATGATATAATTTTTCTCTGCAAGAATGTCAAAAGAATTTTTGATCGTCGGCAACAAATCTCTTTTGACTTCTCGATAAGCTTTACTATCCATATTTTGCCAGACTTTGCCCTGAATGATTACTTGCGAAAGATTGTTCCCCGTCGGTTTGAGCAAGATCGGATTCATATGCACCGTTGGTTTTTTGCCAGCTGCTTCTGCTTGTACCACCTGCGCACGACCCATCTCCAGTCCTTCTTCGGTCACAAAACTGTTGAGCGCCATATTTTGCGGCTTGAACGGCGCAACCTGATGTCCATCCGAAGTAAATATTCGACAAAGCGCAGTCGAAATAATGCTCTTACCCGCACCCGAAGAAGTTCCCTGTACCATTATTTTTTTTGCCATCGATCGATTTCCTTTTCCAATGCATTGATCAAAATAATATTTTCTTCTCTTGTTTTTATGTTCACCCGAATATGATTTGGCGACAGTCCCTTGTAGTTGGAGCAATCCCGAATCAAAATACCGTGTTGAATCACCATATTCTCTTTTAGCTGTGTTGCACTCATTTTCTCAGGCAATTTCAGGAGAAAATAATTGCTTTGCGATGGATAGACAGCGATTCCATCAATTTTTTCCAGCTTCGATTTCATCCAAGGAATCTCCTCGGCAAAAAATGTTCTTGATTTATTCTCAAATTCCTCATCAAAAATTGCATCGACTAAACGCTCGGCAAAAACATTGATAGACCAGGGCTCTTTGATCGACCACAAATCCGAGATGATTTTCTCTGAGCCAAACGCATAGCCCAAACGCACGCCAGTCATCGAATAAAATTTCGTCACCGCCTTGAGCACGATGAGATTTGGAAATTCTTCCAAAAATGGTAGCATCGAATGCCCCCCATTTTCGACAAAATCCATAAAAGTCTCGTCCACCATAACAAGCGTGTTCGTTATTTCTGCTTTTTTTATTAATTCAACGAGCGAATTGGTATTCCCTGATGGGTTGTTCGGATTGCAGACAAATAACAAGTCCACATTTTGCAAATCGATAGAGTCGATATGAAGTTGAAACTGCTCATCATAGAAAAAGTGAACTACTTCCTTGCCAAAAATCTCTGCCGCACGCTGATACTCTCCAAAGGTTGGATTGATAATTCCGATGCGATTGGCATTGCGTGCCAGCAAAAATATCAGCTCCGTTGACCCATTGCCTACGATAATTTGCTCCGAAGCAAGTTTATATTTCTTTGAAAGTTTGTCCCGAAGCTGGGTGTAATGAATGTCGGGATACTTTGCCAAATCCTCCGCCTTGATTTCTTGGATTAATTGCTCTATTTTCGCCGGGGTAAAAATATTGACATTGGAACTGAAGTCCATCAACTTTTCGACCCCGTATTTCTTTATTGTTTCCAAAACATCTGCGCCATGACTATGTTGTTTCATCGATTATTCCTTTACTATCAATTTCTTGTTTCTATTCTACTATGGTATCGCTCTTCTTCTATTTTTAGAATCGCTATTCTTCTATTTT
>JBHBDS010000127.1:0-9372 GCA_041784625.1 Filifactoraceae bacterium | reverse complement strand
TCTTTTTTTCCATCTTTAAGCACTGGCATTGCGGATATTTCGCCATCAAGCATACGGCGCATCGATTCTTCGATATTTTTGTGTATATGGTCAAGCAATGCAGAAAAATCTTGCTCTGTGATGCGATTTTTTTTGCTCGACTGATACACGATGGAAGATTTTTTGTCTTCTGCGCTGATGCTGTGGTCGAGCCCTTGCAGCACGACCTCTTCGCCGAGCACAAGCCCATCCATTTTGATTTGCTCCTTGATCATTTGCCCGAGTTCCTCGCTGGATCGCTCCTTTGTCTCCACCAGTGCTGTCGTAATCGGGAAATAAAAAACGCCCGCGGGATATTTTTTGTTTTTGATCAGCTTATCGGAGCCCAGCACCGCCGAAAGATACACCAGTAGCTGAATGTCTAGGTTGTGATATGCGTCCGAGAGCGAAAATTCTTTGTTGCTCGTCT
This sequence comes from Filifactoraceae bacterium, assembly GCA_041784625.1. GTDB lineage: Bacteria > Bacillota > Clostridia > Peptostreptococcales > Filifactoraceae > JAUNKE01. Next base: position 8,924 of record JBHBDS010000127.1, on the reverse strand, counting down.
TATAGTCCACCACTTTGACAAAGCATCGCTCGCCATCCACCAAGGTGTCGATTCGGTCAATCGTGCCCGTAAGCACAATCTCTCGCTCCCCGATTTGCAGCACGATGGGCGGAATTTTTTCGCCGTAATCGAATTTTTGCTCCTGTGCTAGCAGTTCAAATTTCCCCAAGCGAAGATGTTCCACCGAGGTGTAGCTGATTTGTTTTGCGGTTTTTTTCATACGTCGCAAGAAAAACTGGTTTCGACTTTCCGCCAGATCGTATTCTTTGAGCAAATTCTGCGTGGACTCATCAAAATATTGTTCGACTAAGCGGTCCATCTGCTCTCTTGTAATGTTGTCGATTTTGAGCGGCTCAGATTTGAGCGTGCGCATCACTTCTTCTACCGTCGAGTGGAGCACCAACCCCATTTCCGCTGGGCGAATGCTATATTCCTTGCGCTCCTTGGCACGAAGTCCGTACTGAATAAAATGTTTGAACGGACATTCTTCAAAACTACGCAATCTCGTCGTGCTCATTCGAATCGGCGACGGATAAATTCGGCTTGCGGACGAAATATTTTTCTTCGCATTGTCGTAGAACAACCCCTCCAGCGCAATTTGTGTGCTTTGCGCATCATTTTCCGCATAATATGTCAGCACTTCTTGCCACAAATCGTTCTGTGTCTCTCCCTTGATCTGTTGCTTGAGCTCTTTTGCCAGTTTTGCAATCGTCGGCTTGGTCCTGCTGATATAATCCTGCGGCGCATAATCCTGCGTCGAGGCGATTTTTAGCTGCGGAAAAGTTTCTTGAATCGCCGTGATAAAAGACGATGGCATCGCATTTTCCGTCGAGTAAGACAAACAAAGTTTTTCTGCTGCACGAGTCAACAAATTGTAGATTTGCAGCTGCTCATTCTGCGAGACGAGGCTCGGCTCCGATGGCAATTCCAAATCATTTTCTGCGAGATAGGATTTTTCCTCCTGCGTGAGAATGCCGCTTTCTTGATACGATTTTGGAATATTGCCCGCATTCATCCCGCAAATATAGATGATTTTTTTGCTATCGATTCGGCTGCGAGATACATCGCCCACGATAATCTGATCCTGCGCAGGTGGAATTACGGCGAGTTTGTGCGATTTGAGCGACTCGACAATCAGCTCACGATATTTTGCAAGGCTCATCTCCTGCTCGCCAAACACCTCGTCCGCCTGCTCCAGCACACGCACAAAAATATTCCACACTTGATTATTCTCATTCGCCTCGTCCAGCAAATCATTGCTGCGTAGGTCGGTGATGAGGCGCTGGATTTTTTCGAGCATACGATGTTGCTCGAGGAGCTCGACAATCAACTCGCCATATTCTCTCGCCGTGTGCTTGCCCTCTGCCTTCTTGACGAATGGGAGAAAAAGTTTTAGCAAGTTGTTGCGAATGTCGAGGATGGCTTGATATTTTGAAATGCTTTTATCTTCCGCGTTTATTCCAACAACGGCATCGGACGATTCCACCTGTCCGATTTCGTGTTTCGTCTTCACTTCCGTGCGTTCCACAGTCTCATCACCGTCGTATGCAGTCTTTTGTACATTGTGTTCCGATTCATTTTTTTCCGTTGGGGCATAGATTCCTTCATTAGATGATTCTGGACTAGTTGTCTCTCGATTTGTTTCTTCAAAAACAAAAAAACGATCGTCCAAGAACATTTTGTTGCGCAATTTTTTGGACAACAGATAGTTTTCAAAATCATAAATTTTGCCCGCATTTTCGCCGAGATTGTCAAAATCATTTTTCAAAAACACCATGATATTCTCGGTGCTAAAGTCGCCGCCGAGCATTTTGATCGCCGCCACGATCACCTTGATAATCGGGCTTTGGAGAATCAAGCGCTTGTCGTCAATAAAATACGGCAGCTCAAACTGTCCAAAAATTTGCTGGATTGAGCTCGAATAAGTCGCAAGATCGCCTGCCACCACCATAAAATCTTTGTAGCGATAATTCTTTTCCACCACCAATTTTGAAATCTGCAAGGCGATATGCTCCACTTCTTCATGCACAAAATGTGCCGCAAAAAGTTCAATCGCATCGGTGTCTTGCTCAAATTTTTTTGGCACAAGTTGAAACAATTGTCTGCTGAGATGCTCGAGCGCAGGGGGTTTTGTTTCTTCATCGCTCGAATTTTCCATTCCGTCTAAAATTATCGTCTCATACTCTTCGCCGATTTCATGCGCCAAAAAACTCAGCTGATTGTATGTGCGGTGTGTCGACTCAAACACCAATTCCCTTTTGCTGCGTGCGCTCTGCAAGTCCAAACAGAGCCCGATCGAAATTTCTGCACCAGAGAGAATTAGATTTCGAATAATCTGACGCTCCACCGCCGTAAAATCCAAAAAGCTAAAAATTAAAATCTTTTTATTCTTCAAATAATCCAATTTGCTCAGTTCTGCCAATTGACCCAATCGATCCTCGTTGTCCACATATTTGCCAGCGATTGCCTGCTCAAATTTTTCGTAGATCGTTGCAAGTTCTGCAAGCTTTTGGCTCAGTAGCGCAGCATTTTGGATCGTGCTCGCCTGGTTACGCAAATCCTCAGGAGAAATCTGACTGCGTTTGAGTTCCGCAAGCTGGCGCAACAGTCCATCGACAAAGCCAGCTTTTTCAATCGAACTTTGGTAAAGTCGAAGCGACTGTGAATTTTCCTCCAAAATATTTTTGAGAATCATCGTCTTGCCGAGACGGTCAATCGGCGTGCGCTTGAGCCCGCCCATCTTCGACAATGCCTCGAGAGCCAATCGCTGAAAACTCATCACACGAATTTTGGACACCGCAAACGATGCGACCTCATCCATCAGACGCAACTCATTTTGCAAAGTAAATTGCTCCGGCACCAGAAGATACACCTCCTCGCCCCGCTCCATCGCCGCAATCGCCTGCGCAAACATTTCTTTTTCAATCTCATAATTGCTTCTCGAAAGCAAAAATCTAAGCATAAGCCCTCCAAATGACCCTTCCAAAGCAATACTCCAAACGGTCTATCGAATTTTTCAATCTTTTTATGTATGACAACTCTACGGTTCCCATTAGCTCTGTTGAATAACTTTGCTTCAATTATTCTGCCTATTCTCTTGTTACAAAGTCCAACTCTAGTTTACCACAATCCATGCACTTCGTCTAAGGGTGCGTCAAAAAAGGTAGCCCTCTTGTCAAAAGCTACCTTCTTATCTTACTTTGATTATTTATTCGGTTTTAAGAACTCCTCTATGTTTGGAGCAATCATAATGTATGTTAGATTTTCTGACGGCTCGCCAGACCCAAATTGTGCAAGCATAATTCTTACATCGATATTCTCAATTTTGGTTTCCCAAGTAGTGTATGTCTTTATTGGACGCTGACCCGTTGCTGTTGTAGTATCACCCCTCAATTCACTCACAATCGTATTTTGAGCTGGATACTCCTCCTCGAAGCGTTGCAAAATAGCATATTGATTACTGAAGCCTCCGTAGAGTCTTGTCGCAAAAAGAATGGCAAGTTTGATATCATTTCCATTCGTCGCATGCTCGTTGTCGTTCGGGATAAAGGTGCAAAATAGCGCGCGGTCATCGCCCTTGAGGATTGAATTTATTCCCACCAAGAAGAAACGGTCATCATCAGGCTTCGCAATAATATGGTGCTTTATCTCTGCGCCTTCCACCGCTGGCCAATTTTCTTCACGCACGGCATAGCCATCTTTCCATTTGTCCATCTCCGCTTGAATGAGCTCCGTTGCAAGCGGATACTCTGGAATTGACAGCGGCTTGTTCAGCTGTAGCTTTTCCGACTCGATAATGATAGCAAATAGACTCTCCTTATATTTATCGGAGTTTGGCTGATGAACGTTGATTTTAACATGCTGACCTTCAATCTCCTTTTCCCAGACTGTCGAACTCTTGTTAAGATACATGATTACGGATGGGTCGTTGATGGAGCTATGATCCATGTCATAGACGGTCGAATTGGTGTGTGGATATTCTTTTTTGAAAGCTGACACAATCGCCTGTTCGTTGCTAAATCCTCCATACAGCTTGGTTGCAAATTCGATCGCCTTCTCCATTTCATCGCCAGTAATTGCCTCGGGATTTGATGAATGCATAAATGATATCGCTAGCCTGCGATAATCGTCCTTGGCAATGGTATTTAGACTTGCGCTGAGAAACATATTATTGCTCGGATTATAGAGTTTATACACAGAAACCTCGTAGCCGTCCGAGACATTTTCCCCTTCCAAAAGTACTTGGTAACCTTCCTTCCATTCGCTCAAATTTTCCTCTATGATTTCTTTCTTGAGAGGAAATTCTGTCATCGGCAATTTTTCGCTACAGCCAGCAAAAAGTAATCCGAGTAAAAGGATGCTCATCACCAAAGAAAATTTTGCGAGTGAAACAAGTCGAATGTTTTTTTGTCGATTTGTCGTTTCATAATTCTTTATCATCTCTTTCATTTCAAGCTCCTTTCATCACATACAAGACTCCCTCTTTATTTCATTATATCATATTTAGGGCATACCATCCGAAATATCTTGCCTTGCAGCAACTCTGCACCAACTTTTGATACAGCATCACAAAAAATTCTCCATAAAAAAGACTCGATGGGTTTTCTCCAAAGAGCCTTTCTCTGATATGCTCTGCGGTTGTTTCGTTCTCTCCGCAGATTATTATATTTTTACTGATCTTTTTTTTGAAAATATCTTCATGTGTTGATATAATAATATTCTGTAACGAAGCGCAACAAATGTTTTGTTGTGGCAGGTTTCTTCTATCGATCTTTGATATTACTACGCCGATTGAGCTGCAGCGACTTTTTTTTCTTTATAAAAACGCTGGTACGCTGCGAGAAGCGAAATGCCGCCGATTCCGATCACGTCGGTCATAAAGCTCGGGTCAATCAGCATCAGCCCTGCTGCGATGAACAAAATTCGCTCGAGCACATTTGCTCTGGTGCTGAACCATCCCGTCATTCCTGCTGCAATTCCGATCATCCCAATCAGCGCCGTAATAATGATTCGGATGATGAGCAGCGGTGTTGCGTCAATCCAGATTACCGCTGGAGAGAACACAAAAATATAAGGAATAATGAAGGCTGCAATCGCGAGTTTTGTCGCTTGGACGCCCGCTTTGAACGGATTCCCTTTTGCGATTGCCGATCCTGCATAAGCTGCGAGCGCAACTGGTGGTGTGATATCTGCCAAAATTCCGAAGTAAAATGCAAACAAATGCGCCGCCAACATCGGAACGCCAAGCTGCATAACGATCGGTGCTGCGATGGTCGAAGTGATAAGATAATTTGCTGTCGTTGGCACACCCATTCCAAGAACGAGCGATGTGATCATCGTGAAGAACAATGTCAACATAATATTTCCGCCCGCTGCTGCGACAAGTCCGCCGCCAAGTTTGAGTCCAAGCCCTGTCAACGTCACCACGCCAACGATAATTCCTGCCACGCCACATGCGCAGGATACGCCGAGAATATTTCTAGCGCCGTTGATGAGTGCCTCAAAAAGATCGCTCACAGGAACATGCGTGCTCTTTCTCAAATATGGTGCAATAATCGATGCGATGATTCCACAAAACGCTGCGTAAGTCGGTGTCATATCCATTCCGAGCAACACGATAATCACGATGAGCGGAAGAATCAGATGTCCTCGCTCTTTGAAAATCGGTCCGAGCTTCGGCAAAGATTCTTTTGGCAGTCCGACCAGTCCGAGTTTTTTTGCCTCAAGATGAATCATAATCCAAATTCCAGTGAAGTACAATATCGCTGGAATGATCGCCGCTTTTGCTACTTCAAGATATGGAACGCCGACCGTTTCCGCAATCAAAAATGCCGCCGCACCCATAATCGGTGGCATAATCTGTCCGCCAGTGGACGCTGCTGCCTCAACCGCTGCCGCAAACTCTGGTTTGTAGCCGAGCGACTTCATCAGCGGAATGGTAAATGATCCCGTCGAAACCGTATTGGACACCGATGAGCCCGAAATCGTTCCTTGAAGCGCCGAAGTAAGCACCGCAACTTTTGCTGGCCCTCCTGCTGCCCAACCTGCAATCGCATTCGCTGCGTCGATAAAAAATTGCCCGATGCCTGTTTTTTCCAAAAAAGAACCAAAAAGGATGAACAAGAAAATATAAGTTGCCGCCGTACCAATCGGCAGCCCGATAATTCCCTCGGTTGTGTAGAATAAATGCGTCGCAATACGCTCAATCGAATAGCCACGATGAGTGAGTAGTCCTGGCATACTTCTTCCAAAGTATGCGTACAAAATAAATGCCGCTGCAATCACCACAATCGGCAAGCCCACCACTCTGCGACAAGCCTCCATCACCAAAATGATGCCAATGATACCAACAATCACATCCGTCTGATTATACATTCCAGAGCGGCCAATGATCGCTTCATAGTTGATTAGATAATAACTGACGACTCCGAGAAAAAGCGCCGCAAAAACATAGTCGAGTATCGCTATTTTTTCTCGACTGCCTTTCATCGTCGCTGGAAAAAGCAAAAACGCCAGCACAATAACAAATCCCAAATGCGTCATACGTAGCTGTTGCGCTGGAATCGTCGGAATCATCGCCGTATACATTTGGAAAAGTGTAAAGCACAGCAAAATAACCGTCGTAATTTTTTTCCATACTCCCGACAACTTTCGGTAAGAAGATTCCTTGTCCAGTCGCTGAATCAGCTCTTCTCTTTCCTTTTCCGAAAGCTGTCCCTCAAATTGAGGGATTTCATTTTTTTGAAACTCTTGATTGTTGCTCATCGCTTCCCTCCATATTCTGACCAAAATTTATTTCAGCAAAATCCTAAGTTATCGGCAGTTTGCTGAACGAATAAAAAAATAAATTGAAAAATTCCTTAGCAAATTCTACCCCAAAATCAATGCATCGAGTTTGCTATTGATCCCCCTTGTCAACTCCTTCAGTAGTTATCTTTTCGGAATTTATTTTCTTTCTATTATTTTCTATTTTGAACTACCATTTTCTACCTATACCACAAGTATCTTTCAAACAAATTCATCTTGCCGACCGAAATTTGGATCGACTGCTCGCCCCAGCGTTCATGAACGAGAAAAACTTTGTCGCCATACAAAATTCTATGGCCAGCAATTCCAGCCGAACGATACACGACTTGGCTTGTTTTTTGCGGCGAAAAATCAATCCGAAGCATCCCTCGATCCTCTGACATCTTCATCCCCTCGCCGACGGTATCCATCATCCCTGCGCCGTAGCTCTCGAACCATCCTGTGATGAGTGCAAGACTGCTGTCCGCCGTGTCCACTTCATAGCGCTCGATGACCAAACCTCGATTGACCGAATGTCGAAATTCTACCTCAAAAAAAATTTCATTCTTGATCGGAATTTTTGTCAACACGCTCTGATCCCCCGTGAGTACAATCGCGTCGGTCGTTGGCACAAAAAAGATTGCCAAAAGGGATACTGCCAACAAAGCGGAAAGGGCTAATAGCCCTCGCCGAATATTTTTTATAAAACTATTTTTTGTTTCCATAATATTTATTGCATGGGATCGCTTGAATCCGATCAACACTTCAAATTTTCAATACTCATTTCATTTGACTCGTACTTGTATTAGAAAGTTTTTCATTGCAAAATTCTTACACACATTTTTCGCAAAACGAAAGTGAGATACTATTCTTTGCGCTGCGAACAAATCTCTCCCACAGTCTGCTTTTCTCTTATGTTTGCATTGATTCCAAAGGAAATTTTGCAATTTCTGCATAAAAGTCAATTATGTTGAATACTTACGACCCAATCACACCCGCTTCTTTGAAATATTTTTCTGCGCCTGGGTGAAGAGGAACGGTCACGCCATCCACCGCTTCATCGAGCTTGAACTCTTTGCCTTTTGCGTGCGCATTACCGAGCTCGTCGAGACTTTCATAGAGCGCTTTAGTGAACAGATACACTTCATTCTCATTGAGATCATCACGACAGATGATAATTGCACGAACTGCAATCGTTTGGATGTCTTCTGCCGTTTTGTACACATCTTTCGGGATTGTGATATTGGTATAGAAAGGATAGTCTGCAATCAGCTTTTCTGCCTCAGCGCCATCGATGTTGATGAGCTTGAGCGATCTTGTGATTGCAAGCTCCGTGATCGCCGTGTTTGGTACGCCCGCTGTCACAAAAAACGCATCCAGCGCACCGTCTTTGAACGCTCCTCCACTTTCTTTGAACGAAAGTCGATTCACTTTGATATCATCGACGCTGAGTCCATACGCAGCGAGCACTTGAAGCGCATTTGCCTCCACGCCAGAGCCTGCATCGCCGATCGAAACTTTTTTGCCTTTGAGGTCGCTAATGGAATTGATTCCGCTGTCTGCTGCAACAACCACTTGCACTACTTCAGGATAAACCGATGCTACCGTTGCCAATCCGCTCACTGGCGAATCAAAAAGCACTTCACCATTTTGTGCATAATCTGCCACGTCGTTTTGCACAATCGCAAAATCCGCTTCATCTTTGGAAATCAGCATTACATTCTCTTTGGACGCTCCCGTGGAGTTCGCTGTGATGTTGAAACCTGCTTCTTTGTTTTTGTTATTGACGATCGTTGCAATCGCTCCACCTAGCGGATAGTATGTACCCGATGTTCCGCCCGTTGCAAAAACATATTCACCATTGTTTGTCAGTCCACTGGTGCTCGACGAGCCGCTAGAACTTCCACCACAACCAACAAGCGAAAGAATCATCACGCTTGCAGAAAATAATGCCATCATTTTTTTCGATAGTCTTTTCATCGTTTCCTCCTCTTTGGAACACGGTATATTTTTCAGATAATTGATATGTATTGCATGTGTTCCGTCTTGAATGAGGATATATTACCACGCAAATTTTCTTTTTTCAAGTATTTTTGCAATATTATTGTGCAAAAATTTCATTTTTATCGTTTTTCATG
>JBHBDS010000126.1:0-13665 GCA_041784625.1 Filifactoraceae bacterium | reverse complement strand
TAAATAGTGTAAAAAACACATAATTATTCGTGTCATTTAGTGTGATTTTTCTAGAAAAAAACGTTGATTTTTACACGAATATTTTGTAGACTATATTAAAAGGATGCGTTCTCTTTCGAGAAAGGAGGATTCTATGTATCGAAAAATATCCGATGAACTGATTCAGTGGAAAGAGAATCCACACAGAAAACCGCTGATTATTCAGGGAGCTCGTCAAGTTGGCAAAACCTATTCCATCTTGGAATTTGGGCGCAATGAATATAGCAATGTGGTGTATTTTAATTTTGAAACCAACCCGAGACTCAGCGAGACATTTGAAGAGAGTCTCAGTCCAGACTATTTGATTCCGATTCTTTCTCATATTTCTGGCCAAACGATCGTGCAGGAAAAGACGCTCATCATTTTTGACGAGGTTCAGCTCTGCGAACGTGCGCTGACTTCGCTGAAATATTTTTGCGAAAATGCGCCAGATTATCATATCGTCGTTGCGGGCAGTTTGCTCGGCGTTGCTGTCAATCGAGAACATTTTTCTTTTCCTGTTGGCAAAGTAGATATCAAAACGCTGCATCCCATGGACATGGAGGAATTTTTGATTGCATTGGGCGAAGATTTTTTGGTGGAGCAGATCAAAAACTGCTACAAAAATCATACTCCGCTCCCATCCGCTCTGCACGAATCGGCATTAAAACTTTATCGTCAATATTTGCTCGTAGGTGGTATGCCCGAATGTGTGATGCAGTTTGCGCAAACAAAAGATCACATCTTGGTTCGTCACACGCAAAATATGATTCTTGCAAGCTACCTCAACGATATGAGCAAGTATAACAACACCAACGAGATCAAAAAAACGAGGCTCGCCTACGATAATATCACTGTCCAGCTTTCGAAAAAAAACACAAGATTCCAATACAAACTCATCAAAAAAGGAGCACGAGCAGCCGAATTTGAAAATGCGATTGAATGGCTTTCGCTCTCGGGTATCGTCTCTCAAGTCTATCGAGTAGAGCAAATCAAAAAACCTCTGGAAAACTATCGAGACATTGACTCATTCAAAATCTATATCTCGGATCTCGGATTGCTATGCGCAAAAAAAGACCTAGCCTTTGATGATGTACTGTTTATGTCCGAAGATATTAATGACTTCAAAGGTGGAATGGTCGAAAACTACGTGCACAGCCAGCTCGAAATCGGCGGACACAAAACCTATTATTGGGAAAGCGAGCGAGGCGCAGAGATTGATTTTGTAATTCAAAAAGAGGGCAAGATCATTCCGATTGAAGTCAAGTCATCTGAAAACACGAGAGCAAAAAGTTTGAAAATGTATATGGAAACTTTTCAGCCTGAATATGCTATCAAACTCTCAACGAAAAATTTTGGTTTTGAAGAAAAGTTGATGACAATCCCGCTTTATGCAGCGTTTTGCATTTCGAAAGGTTCATAAAACTTTGCCACGAATACTTTCGCAAAAACTTTTTTACGCAAATTCTTTGCAAATATTTTTAATCCACACAAATGGTGTCTTGCTGCGGTAATTTGCAAAAGTATTTACAAAATATTAAATCCTACGCTCCCCTGTGTACGAAGCGATAAAATATGGTACAATGTATGTAATATTAAAAATTGGAGGTTTCTATGAAATTACAATTACTTGACAATTTGGAAGTTCTACGTGATTATGACGCGTATGTGATTCCGTTTACTACTGAAGTGAAGCTGGGCGATTTTTTTGATGAGGATTTCAAAAATATGCTTCAGCCATATATTGATGCAAAACTTTTCGAGGGAAAAAAAGATCAGCTTTATTCCTTTACCTCTTTTTACAAAAATTCGTCCAAGCATGTGCATATCATTCTCGTTGGACTAGGTGATGTGGACAAACTCAATAACGAAGTGGCGATGAATGCATTTGGTAAAGCGATCAAGGAGCTTCAAAAACTCAAAGCAAATCTTCCGATCGTGATGGTTCAAAACGCACCAGAACTTGGCACGGTGGATCTTTTCTTCAAATTGACGAAAGCGATGTATCTTGCAGAATATTCTTTTGAAAAATATCAAACGGTAAAAGACAAACTTCACGTGCTGGAAGATGTTGCATTGTACACCGAGTTTGCAGATGCGGACAAATGTCTAAAGCGTGCAGAAATGCTTGCGGAAAATATTATTCTTGCTCGCAATCTGGTGAACGAGCCAGCAAATGTAATCAAGCCTGAGCAATTGGCAACGCTTACAACCGAAGCACTCGCTGGACTTCCGATCGATGTGAAAGTGCGCAACAAATCCGAAATCGAAAAACTCGGAATGAAGTCTTATCTTGCGGTGGCTCAAGGCTCTAGCGCAGAACCAAGACTGATCGTAATGAACTACCAAGGAAATCCTAGCAGCGACCACAAACTGGCGCTCATTGGAAAAGGCTTGACCTTTGACAGCGGCGGATATTCAATCAAACCAACAGACTCGATGATGAATATGAAAACCGATATGGCGGGTTCTGCAGCAGTAATCGGTGCGATTCGTGCGATTGCTCAGGCAAAGCTAAAAATCAATGTTGTGGCAGTGGTTGCCGCAGCAGAAAATATGATCTCTGGCCACGCATATCTTCCTGGTGACATCATCGGTTCGATGGCAGGCAAAACAATTGAGATCGTAAACACCGACGCAGAGGGTCGTCTGACGCTCATCGACGCCGTGACTTATGCGATCGAAAAAGAAAAAGCGACAAAACTTGTTGACATTGCGACACTTACTGGCGCTTGTCTCGTAGCGCTTGGCACCGATTATGCTGGCGTTGTTTCGAATGACGAAGATTTCTTCCAAGTGTTTGAAAAAGCGGCAAAAGTTTCGACCGAAAAGATGTGGAGACTGCCACTGGATGACGCAGGACGAGAGCTCAACAAATCCAAAATCGCTGACCTCAAAAACTCTGGCGGACGTTTTGGCGGCTCGCAAGTTGCAGGCGCATTCATCGGCGAATTTGTTCAAGATCTTCCATGGATTCATGTGGACATCGCAGGAACTGCGGATGTATCCGAGGACAAACCATTCTGTCGCCGTGGCGCAACAGGATATGGTGTGGAGCTTCTGTTCACATTGGCATCAATGCTGTAGGTCTTCGACTTTTTCTTAATTAAAGAAAATCTAATCCCATCCAAAAGCACTACCAAATAATTTTTTCATTTTGCGTGCAAAACACAAAATATTATGTTATACTATGTATAGAATAAAGGATAGTGCTAGTGACGATTGTTAGCACAAGACAAGAAACCCACAAGCGCCACTTGTGGGTTTTTCTATTCCGTTTTGGCAGGGTGGCTTAATCCCTAGGCTGGTTGCCATTGTTTTCTCTGTCCAGCCATTTGCAGATATAGTTTGCTACAATACCTGCCGCAACAGAGAACATAAAGGATAGTACGAGCTTATAGATTGTTAACACCCCCTTTCTGTGCCGTTATCGGGGTGGCAACGGTACAAGTATATCATAATTTGCAGTAGAAATAAATATTGCACAGCAGAAAACCAGCCGACATTGGGCTGGTTTTCTGCTTTTTGGTAATAAGAAGTATGGGTTTGCTTTTTAGTGTGCTTCGCCGAGGTAAGCATTTTTTACACGCTCGTCGTTTAGCAAATCTTTTCCGCTGCCTTCCATCACAATTTTTCCTGTTTCAAGCACATACGCATAGTCAGCAATTTCGAGCGCCGCTTTTGCGTTTTGTTCAATCAAGAGCATGGTCATTCCTTTGCTGTTGATTTCTCGAATAATATTAAAAATATCTTTGACGATAATCGGCGCAAGTCCAAGCGATGGCTCATCCATCATCATCACCTTTGGTCTAGCCATAAGCGCGCGGGCGATAGCAAGCATCTGCTGCTCTCCACCAGACATTGTGCCGCCTTTTTGATCCACTCGCTCTTTGAGTCGCGGAAAAAGTTCGAACACCCACTGAATATCTTTTTCAATTTCGGAGTCTTTTCTAGTATATGCTCCGAGCATCAGATTCTCGTAGACGGTGAGGTTGGCAAAAATTCTTCGTCCCTCTGGTACAAGTGTAAATCCTGAGCGAACTTTTTGGATCGTATTTTGCGAAGTGATATCCGCTCCGTTAAACAAGATTTGTCCAGCGGATGGTTTTTCGAGCGACATAATTCCTCGAAGTGTGGTGGATTTTCCTGCGCCATTTGCACCAATCAACGTGACGATTGAGCCTTCTTTGATCTGCATATCAACACCACGCAGCGCATGGATTCCGCCATAATGTACATTGAGATTTTTGATTTCTAACATTATTCCACCCCCAGATACGCCTGAATGACTCGCTCGTTGTTTTGAATTTCTTCAGGAAGTCCATTGGCGATTTCTTTTCCATAGTCGAGCACCCAAATTTTTTCGCAGATGTTCATCACGAGCTGCATATGATGCTCGATCATCAGAATCGAAACTTTGTATTTATTTTTGATGTCGTTGATGAGGTTCACCAGCTCCATCGTTTCTGCTGGATTCATCCCTGCCGCTGGTTCGTCAAGCAAAAGCAATTTTGGCTCCGTTGCAAGCGCACGAGCAATCTCGAGTTTTCGCTGTTTTCCATACGGCAAAGAAGTCGCTTTTTCATCCTTGAGATCCGCAAGTCCCATCTCCTCGAGCAGCGCCATCGCTTTTTCGTGAAGAATTTTTTCTTCGTGGCGATAACGAGGTGTGTTTGCCATCGCATCAAAAAGATTGGAGTGCATTCTCAGCTTGCCAGCGATCAGAACATTTTCGAGCACGTTCATCTCTTTGAACAGACGAATGTTTTGGAAAGTTCGAGAGATTCCTCGCTCGGCAATTTGATTTTGTTTGAGATTGCTGATCGTCTCGCCGAGAAATTCTACGCTGCCAGAAGTCGGCTTGTACACGCCCGTAATCATATTGAACGCCGTCGTTTTTCCCGCGCCGTTTGGTCCAATCAGCCCGACGGTTTCGCCCTCATTGACTTCAAGATTGAGGCTATCGACAGCAGTCAGCCCGCCAAATTTTATCGTAATGTCTTTGGTCTTTAGCATTAGGCCACCTCCTGTCCTTTTTTCTTACGCTGGAATTTTTTCTTGAGATATTCGAGCGAGAGTTCGTTCTTGCCCATCAATCCTTCTCGATAGAAGAGCACAACAATCATGAGCAGCAGTGAGAACACGACCATACGCAGTCCTTGCACGCCTGAGATTCGGTATCCAAACATCGAAAAACTTTCGTCCAAAAATCGCAGCGCCTCCATCAATACCGTAACGAGCACCGCCGCAATCACTGAACCCGAGATACTTCCCATTCCGCCGAGCACAACGATGAGCAAAATATTGAATGTCAGCGTGAATTTAAAGAGGTTCGGGTCAATCGTTCCAATCAAATTGCCAAGCATCGCACCGCCCACGCCTGCAAAGAATGAGCCGATTACAAATGCAAGCAATTTGGTTTTGAACAAATCGATACCAACTGCCTCCGCTGCAATTTCATCGTCACGCACGGATTTGATTGCACGTCCATACGAACTGTTCATCAGCGTCGCCAGTAGATACACGACGATAATCGCCACGGTGGAAGAAACAAACAGCGTCGTGGAGATTGGAATATTTTTGAGCCCAAGCGAGCCGTTGGTAATCGAATATGTGTTGTTGAAGATTACACGAATGATTTCGGCAAAACCAAGCGTCGCAATGGCAAGGTAGTCGTCTTTGAGCTTGAGCACTGGGAAGCCGATAAGGAACCCAAACAATGCTGCAAAACATCCTGCTATCAAAAGTGCTACAGGAAATGGCACGTTAAGATTCGCTAGCGCTGGATGAATCGGCGTCAAATAAAAATTGATGTCCTTTGCCATCGGTGTCATGGTGAGTATCGCCGACACATATGCGCCCACCGCCATAAATCCTGCGTGACCGAGCGAAAACAGCCCCGAAAATCCGTTGATGATGTTGAGGCTCAGCGCAAGCACGATGTAGACAAAGCAAAGGTTTAGAATACGAATTTTGTAGCTATCGAAAGTTTGGTTTGCAAAAAATAAAAATGCGTACACCAAAACCACGAGAATGAGATATTGCATTTTTTTGTTCATACTGCACCTACACCTTCTCTGACGCTTTTTCGCCAAACAATCCTTGTGGCTTCACGAGCAATATAGCAATCAGTAACACGAATGCAAATGCATCACGATAGCCTGTAAGCGAAGGGAAAAATGCAATAATGAGTATTTCCATAATACCAAGCATAAATCCGCCAACCACTGCGCCCTTGATGTTTCCGATTCCGCCGATTACCGCAGCGATAAAACATTTGAGCCCAGGCATCATTCCCATCAGTGGCTGAATCTGATTGTATTTGAGTCCCCAGAGCACGCCGCCGACAGCCGCAAGCGCCGAGCCGATCGCAAATGTGATGCGGACAATTTTGTTCACGTCAATTCCCATGAGCGCAGACGCCTCATAATCACGAGAGACCGCACGCATCGCCATTCCAGTTTTTGTTTTTTGGATAAAATAATTCAAAATCACAAGTATAATTACGGTGATCACCGGAATGATAAAAGTCACACGAGTGAGCGACACCCCGCCAACAACGACAGGCTCCGTGAAAAAACTTGGCGCAGGATACGCTTTTGGTTTTCCACCAAAAAGCACGGTCGCCAAATTCTCAAGCAAAAATGAAACCCCGATCGCCGAAACGAGTATCGAAATTTTGGATGCGCTACGAAGCGGACGATATGCGAGTCGCTCGATGGTAATTCCGAGCAAAGTCGTGATGAGAATCGATGCGACCACGGCAACGCCCCACGGCAAATGGAACTTTGTCACGCCATAAAAAACCATATACAGCGAGATCATAAACAAATCACCGTGCGCAAAGTTGATCAATCGCAAAATCCCGTACACCATCGTGTAGCCGATTGCAATCAGCGCATACATCGAACCAAGCGATATCCCGTTGGTCAAATGCTGAATAATGTCTAACATAATAAACTCCTAAATCCTTTTCCATAATCCCAAAGACCCTCCCAAAAAGGAGGGCCTTTGATTTTAGACCTTAGTCACGAATGATTGTAGTCTTATACACAAATTTTCCGTTTTCAACCGTTTTGATGATTACATCTTTTACGGCATCCCCATTTTCATCAAGGGAGAATCTTCCTGTTGCGCCTTCAAAGTTTTCAGTCGCTGCAAGAATATCACGAACTTTTACCGTGTCTTCTACGCCGCCTGCTTTTTCAATCGCACTTAGAATCATGAGGTATGCATCGAATCCAAGCGCTGCAACTGCCGATGGCTCTGTGCCATACTCCGCTTTGTATGCGTCCACAAATGTTTTGGAAAGCTCCGTGATCGGCTGCTCTACCGCAAAGAAAGTTGTGATCATTGCACCTTCAACCGCTGCTCCGCCAACTGATAAGAATTCTGGAGTTTCCCAAGTATCTCCACCAAGGAATGGTGCAGTGATTCCAAGTGTTTTTGCTTGGCTAATAATCATTGCAGACTCTGTAAAGTTTCCTGGTGCAAAGATAACGTCAGGATTTTTGGATTTGATATTTGTCAATTGCGCCGTAAAATCTTGGTCGCCTGTGTTGTAGTTCGAAATTTCTACGATACTATTTGCATCGCCAGTTAATTTTACAAATTCGTCTTTGAAGAATTTTGCAAGACCAACGGAGTAGTCGTTGTTGATTTCTTGAACGATCGCCGCTGTTTTTGCTCCTAGCTCATTGTACGCAAGTTGCGCAAGAACTTTTCCTTGGAATGTATCGATAAAGCAAGCACGGAAGTAGAAATTATTTCCTTGCGTAACAAGCGGGTTTGTTGCTGATGGTGCTACTGCAGGAATCTGAGCGTTCTTCACCGCTTCTCCAGCTGCCATCGAATAGCCCGATCCCCACGAGCCAATAATTGCAGAAACTTTGTCGCTTTCGATAAGTTTTGCAACTGCATTTCCAGCTTCCACTTTGTCGGATTTGTTATCCGCAATCACAAGTTCCACTTTTTTGCCAAGAACTTCTGGATACATTTTGTTTGCGAGTTTGATTCCCTCGGTTTCCATTTCACCACCGCCAGCATTTGCGCCAGTCAGTGGCTCGAACACTCCGATTTTAATCACATCACCAGAGCTGCTGTCGCTGCTTGAACCGGAATCCGTTTCTTTGGTACAACCAGTCATCACCATTGATGCTGCAACAGCAAGCGCTAATATTTTTTTGAACTTTTTCATAAGTACACCTCCCAAGTTTGTTATTTGCGAACACCTGTCCGTCTTTTTACATATTCTAGCATAAAATGTGATTTTTGCAAGCAAAATCGCAAGTCTTTTTCAAAAAAATTTCATTTGTCCACAAGTAATTACCCACTTTATTGTTCTGTAGTTTATGCGTGGACAGTTTGCAAACATTAAAAAGCGACTAAGGCGCAGAATGTTCTGTTTCCAAAGTCGCTTGAAAAAGTGTTTTTGTTTCGAAAAATAAAATGAAATTTTTCTTTCAATTTTGTATCGCAACAAGATATTCTATCGTTCGTTGGTGTTTTTCATTATCTTCCAAAATTCTAGGTAATTTAATGATTCGTTCGTGCTGCTCTTGTCGTTTACAATTTTTCTCCGAACAATCTTCGAATATCTTTCATATACGGTACGCTGATGAATGCAAGCATCGCCCACAGATGCAGATTGATGTTGAGCTCGCCATGTCCGAGCGCCATAATAATCAGCGATACGAGGAGTAATATTCCTGCCGCTTTGATTCGTTTTGGCGAGATCATATTTGTTTTTGTGTCGTTGAAACTGAGCACTTGTTTGAGTAGCGACAGTCGGAACACATAGAGCACGGTCACGAAGAACACGATCAGCGTCCCGTACAAATTGAGCGGTCTCGTCACGATGCCAAACGCATTTTTGACCCACATCAGCGAGAGCAAAATGCTGATTAGCGCAAAAGGCAAATTGCGATAGTCCTTGTGCTTGAACTGATAATCGAGCAGCAGCGTGACCGCAAACAAGAGCGGATAGATAAATGGTGAGATAATGAACATCAGCCCCATAAAAATTGTCATCAGCAAAAGTTCCCATCTTGTCGTGAGATAGCCGCTGCTTTTGGTGAGTACTCTCGTGTTGAGCAGCATAAATAGCGTGCCGAGCATATTCGGTTCGGTCAGTGGCATCGCTACCACACCAGAGAGTAAAATAAAGCTCAGCCAATATCCTTTTTTGTAATCTGGCGAAAGCTCGACCATCAAAAGATAGGTAAAGTAGAGCATCAGTGCCTTTCGAATCGCCGCCCACGCTGCCAGATAGTAAATTTGTTTGAGAAAAAATACTCCGATTGCAAAGTAGACGATCGCCTGCACCATTGCAAGAATCGGAAAATATTTTTCGTACGGCTCTTTTTCCCGCTCCAGTCGTAATAGCCCTGGAAAAAGATACTGTAGCATTGCCTTCATCGCTACCTCCTATGTTGTACTATCATTCATGTTTTGTAAGTTCTAATCAGCCGAGTTCTAATGTATCCTCGCAAAAGAATTTGTTCTGTATCTTGTGTTTTCAAGTTCCTCTGCATTTTCTTCTACATTATTGTGTGTTGTTATCTCAAAATTTTTATGTTCACATTATTAAAGTATCTTCGTCAACTCATCGTGCGAAATCCAATAGATAAACGCCTCTTTCACTTTTTTCTGCTCCATCGCCTCAACCGCTCGAACATAGCTCTCCAGCTGCGGACGATGTTTGTTCTCATCCATCTGCCAATCGGTTTTGTAATCAAGAATCACGATTTCGTCATCCTCGACAAAATAGCAGTCAATCACACCCTCGACGAGCAGATTATTTTCTTTCATCAAAAAACTTTGCTCCCGATACACTTTGCCCGATGCAATCATTCGCTGTCCGAGCGGAGAATGGAAAAATCGGAGAATCGCCTCTCTTGGAATCGCCTCCGCCTCTTGCGGAGTGAGCAGTTCTTTTTGCACCATTTGCTCGATTTCATTCTCCAACGATGTTGCATCATGCAGCTGAATCGTGATGCTCTCCATCAAAAAGTGGACGATTGTACCAACTTCGGAGGACGAGAATTTTTTGCTTTTGGAAAAATTTGGTCGTTTGATGGCTGCAAAACTCTGCACATCATCTCGCTCTCTATTCTTGTATTCCTTGGTGAGCTCGGTGACGGAGGTTTTGCTCACCGTCTTGGTTTCGAGTTCAAAAGGATAGATGTAGCGATGATATTTTTCGAGCAGCGCAAAATTTTCTTCGCTGACTGGTTTTTCGAGATCCGCAAGGTTTTGTTTTGGCGCAAGATTTTCTGCGTTTTCAATCAGTTCGTCGCCCTTGATGAGCGCAATGTGATAATTGGTTTCTTTTTCGTCCATCGTGCACAATAATTCTTGCTCTGCCAAATTTCTGAGCGCCTCGCCCTTTTTGTCCCGAGCGAGCGCCGAGGCAATCCAGCTGAGAAAACTTTTGTTCTTCGGCACATTTTTTTGCGGATCGAGCGAGAGCATTCCCGCCATTTTTTCATGATCGCTCACCGTGCCCACGAGATAGAGCCTGTCCACCGCACGAGTCAGTGCAACGTATAGGATTCGCAGCTCTTCTGAGATATTTTCTCGCTGCTTTTGGTGGCGAATCACCATGCGGCTCACGTGATCGGATTTTGCACCGAGGATCGGATTTTTGTAGCGCAGCCCGATGCCTAGCTGATTGTGGAGAATTACATCGGCGTTGAGATCCTGCTCGTTGATTTTTTTGCCGAGATCGCAGACAAAAACCGTCTTAAACTCAAGCCCTTTGCTCTTGTGTATCGACATAATCTTGACCACATCGTCCGTCTCAAGAATCATACTCTGGTCGCCGTCCGCCTTGCCCCTGAGCAATGCGTCAAGATGGCGCAAAAAGCCGAACAGCCCCATCGCCTCGCTGGTTTCGTATTCTTTTGCTTTTTGCACAAGCGAACGAATGTTGTGAAGTCTTTGGAGTGAATCTTCGAGCCCGCTGATATAGGTGTTAAATCCGCTATTTTCTGCCACATACCAAATAAAATCATCGAGCGAGGTCATCTTCTCTCGTCTTGTGTCCTGCGCTAATTTTTGGTAGAATCTGCGCAGTTTTTCGCCGAGCGCATTATTTCTTTTTGCATACTGTTCTGCCGCGAGATAAAAATCGCCCTGCGGAAACTCTGCCCGAATCTCTATCAATTCTTCGTTGTCAAATCCGCCAAAAATCGAGCTCATCACGCCGATGAGTGCCTCGTCCTGATGTCGATTGTCCACGATTTTGAGATAGTCGATGAGGCATTTGATCTCGAGCTTATCGTAGTTGCTCGATGTGTAATCGACGAAACTTGGGATGCCGTAGCTCGTAAGCACTTTTTCAAAAATTTTCGCCTTGCCACGCACGGAGCGGAACAAGATCGCAATGTCACGATAGGAAACGCCCTGTCTAGTCAGCTGAAGAATTTTTTTCGCTGTATAAATCGCTTCCAGCTCCACCGCCGAAAGATCCAGCTCCTCGTCGGTATCTTCGGACGCACTTGTCTCTTCGCTCGCCAAATCGCTGTAAATTTTTTCCAAATCTTCGAACGACATCAGTTGACGCTGTTTTTTGCTGTTTTCGATAATCGCCAGCTCGATATGATCTTGGTATGGCGAAAAATCTTCTCGCCCTGCAAAAAGCTGATGTGCCTCATTCGCATAGTTCACCTCGCCGTAGCGCAGGTTCATCACCTGTTTGAATACGAGGTTGCAGAAGTTTAGAATCTCTTTTCGACTGCGGAAGTTTTTGGACAAGTCGATGGTCTGCGATTGTTCTTCGTGGGCATAGCGGTCATATTTTGCGTTAAAAATTGTCGGGTCTGCCAATCGGAATCGATAAATCGACTGCTTGACATCGCCCACAAAAAATAAATTATTCTCCTGCGCAATCGCCGCAACAATCGTCTCCTGCACAAGGTTGGTGTCTTGATACTCGTCATAAAAAATGTATCGATATTTATTTCGTAAGCTCTGGCGCACTTCCTCATTTTCCAAAATTCTGAGCGCAAGATGCTCGAGATCGCCAAAATCTACTGCCGACTGTTCTTCCTTGAGCAATGCGTAGATTTTTCGGTAGGAAAAAACCAGCTCAACCAGCTGCTCGACCACCATCGAGAGAAACTTCATATCGCTTAGAAAAATCGCCAGCTGAATCATCTGCTTATCCTTGGTGATGTCGGTGATTTTTTTCTTCGCCTCATTGCGAAGTGCTTTGATATGCTCCCAATCTTCATCAGAGATTTCGTCGGATTTTTTCTTAGAAAATCGCTCAAAGGTCGCTGCTTCCATCTCGCCGAAAAAGATATCCAAGCCACGATCGAGTTTGTTCTGCAAATGCGCTATTTGCTCTCGCTCAGCAGTTAGTTTTTCTTCAAAAGAAAAATTCGAGCCTTCGATATAATCCAGCGCATCGTTAAGAACCGTCGCTGCTTGCTCCAGCTGCTCAGCGAGCAGATCCGACAGCGCATATCCCATCGGCGAGGCGGCAAAAATCGCCAGCGCAGACACATCGTCCTCTGCTGCAGCAATTTTTTTGTAGAATTCGCTCTGCTTAGACAGCCATTCTTCGGGATAAGGCTGTGCACCGATGAATCGATCGATATTTTTGATCAGCTCACGCAATGACGAGTCGCCTTTTGACTCGGAATAACCCGAGACGAGTGCGTCAAAAGCGTCGCTGTTTTTTTCATACTGCTCTTCCAAAGCGAGATCGAGTGCGTTTTCTCGCAGAATCGCTCCATAGGATTCGCTAACGAGTTTGAACGCTGGGTCGATGTTCACAAGCGAAAAATGATCTCGTATCACTTTGATACAGAATGAATGCACCGTGCTGATTTGCGCCCGAGAAACATTTTGAATCTGTTTGCCCAAAAAATCTGCGAGCTCGACATCCAGCGACGCATCCGACAAGATTTCTTGCCTTTTGTCTTGCAATTTCTTTTGGATTCGCTCTTTCATCTCGCCTGCCGCCGCATTGGTAAAAGTCACGATCAGCATTTCTTCTATGCTCGTGCGACTCTCAATCATCAGCTGCACGATTCGCTCGACCAGCACCGCCGTCTTGCCTGACCCTGCTGCCGCTGAGATCAAAAGATTTTTGTCACGCAGATCAATCGCCTGCTGTTGCTGAGTGGTCCATCTACTCATCTGCGTCCTCCTTTTTTTCTAGCGGTTTTTTGCTGACTATTTTGTTTGCTTCAACATTTTCGTCGATTCTTGTGTTTTGTTTTTCTGAGTGATTTTGTTCATAGCGAACTTTTTCCAAAATGTCTTCGTTTTTGTATTTATACAGCGGTCTGTAACGATCGCCGAGTGCTTCTTCAAAGCGGCAAATGCTCGCATAACGGCAGAAACGGCAGCTTACGAGATCTTTTTTCCCATCTTTGAGCGCTGGTGTTGCCGAGATTTCTCCATCGAGCATACGACGCATCGATTTTTCAATATTATTGTGCACATGATTGAGCAATGCGGCAAAATCTTTTTTCGTGATACGATTTTTTTTGCTCGACTGATACACGATGGAAGATTTTTTCCCCTCCGAATCGACGCTGTGGTCGAGCCCTTGCAGCACGACCTCTTCGCCGAGCACAAGCCCATCCATTTTGATTTGCTCCTTGATCATTTGCCCGAGTTCCTCGCTGGATC
>JBHBDS010000125.1:0-5505 GCA_041784625.1 Filifactoraceae bacterium | reverse complement strand
CATCCGTGTATAAAAAGTGGACAGCTGTGGATAATTTTTGCCACAAAGCAAAAAAGTACGCAAAAACAATGTTCACAACTTCGTGGATAAGTGGATAAGTTTGTTAAGCAGCAAAAAACAGACAGATTGAGAAATCTTATGAATTGTAACCAAACTGTTATTGCATTCTGACAGCAAGGACTATATAATAAAGTAGTGGCATATTACCGAGTGAGGAGACTCGATCGGAGAAAGGAGAGAATATGAAAAACAATAAGCAAATCATTATCGCCGTGTTGCTTCTCGTCGTCATTTTGGGCGTGTGGGGTGTGCATCACCATTTGCATCGTGTGAGCACAAGCGACAATCCGATTCGGATTGAAGATGTGCCGAATAATTCGACAAACGACTCGACGATGCCAGGACTACTTCTCTCCAAAGAGGAAGCGATGCAACTAGCCTCGGAACAGATCGATCTCAATGCGTACAACCTCAGTTTTGCTGAGCTCAAAAAAATCGGCAGCGAAAATTATTATTTGTTTGATGTGGTAAACAAATCGGGACCGTCCTTTGGGACGCAGCTAGCGATTCATGAGCGCACGGGCGAGGTGCTCGCCTACGATCCAGGCAACCAAGAGTTGATGTCGATGACCAAATTCCCAATTGCAACGCCAATCGCCGAGCAGCAAGACTGGAATGGGATTTTTGTTCCAGTAGAAAATTCGACAGCGAGCAAAGGGTTTACGATCGAACTTTTTCAATCGGATCAGAACCGTTTTGAATTCAAAGTGACCTATGCTGAGGACGAGACAATCGAGCTTTACCAAGTTGCAGAAATCGACGGAAGCAAGGCGAATTACCAAAACGAAGACGGATATGCAATCGCCTTTGTAAAAAATGGCAAATCCCTTGCGATCAAAGAAACAGGAAATAGCCCTTGGGCAGAGAAAGAACTCGTGCTGCAAGGAGAATATGAACAAAAAGTAGAAGAAAATAAATAATATTAAATATCAAAAAAAGAATTCAATAAAACAGATTTTCAATGAAATGCAGCGCTATCGAATGAGATTTTCTCGCTCCGAGCGCTGTTTTTTTGTTTTTTGCTCATCTCGTCAAAAAATCATCGCTTCCAGTGACGAAAAAATATTTTGCAATAAGTTTTTTGAAGAAAATGTCGAAATACTATTAGAATATTTTTATGGATTTTTCTAGGGATGATGCGAAAAAATAGCATAGAGCATTATGATGTGACGATAGAAAACCGAATGGAGGGAGAAGATAGAAATGATGGAATCAAAAAATAGAAAAAGAAGGATCCTTGGCTTCATGACAGCGCTGCTGGTGTTGCTGAACACGGCATCCCCGATGGGCGCTGCGTACGGAGACAATCCGACATTGCCAGATGATTTTTCGAAATACAACAAACACCACGAGATTGATTTGAAAGTGATCAAAAATAGCGATGTCGTTGACCCAAGCAAATAGGTAACAATCAGGACAAATGTGTCACATACAGTGGTGAAGGATATTATTTCGACTGACGATCCATTGCTTGGTGCTGCTCATGCTGGGAAAATTAATACGATGAATTTGATGGAGGTTTGGGGTCTATTGGAGCTACCTTTATCTGAAAAACAAGGGGATTCAAAGATCAATCCAAAGGACATTGTGTCATTTTTGGTTACGGATTATTTTTCGTTTCCTAACGATGGAGATCAGAGTCGGAGAATTCTGATCAATGAAACGAATTTGGGAAAAGCTGTTTTTTCAAAAAGTGACAAGGGGACATTGCTCACTTTGAAATTTGATCAAAAAACCGAAGCCAACAAAGAAGTGTGGGAGGGAACGAGCCACAAGATGAAATTTTGGGCATCGTTGACTTTTTCGAAAAATGCGACCGATAAAGTGATGATTCTCGGAGAAGAATATCCAATCTATATTCCGCCTGCCCCTACAGAATTTGAGATGACAAAAGATGTGCAGCAGGATCGTAACCATCTGATATGGACCATCGAGGTGCGAAAAAATTCTGGCTCGGGCGAAGTGAATCTCAATAAATATGAGATAGAAGATGATCTCACTTCGGCAGGAATTTATGTTGAAGGCTCGCTGGAAATTTTGCGTCCTGGCGATGATAATACGTACGAAACTACAGATGATGTTTGGGAGAGAATAACTCCTACAAGCACGGAAGAGCGCAAAGTGACCCTTCGATTGCCAGACGACTATGGATATGATTATGCAAAGATTCGCCTTAGGACAAAAATCGATCCAGCGCATTTGGCAAAAACTCCAGACCGAGATTATGCATTGGTCAATACCGCATATTTGAAACTGGACGGAGAAACAAAAGCAAGGGGAGACAAACAGTTCAACGGAAAAACAAAGGAGCTGATAAAAAAATCGTCTTTGGAACTGCTTGACGGGAAAACCACAAGTGTTTATGATGAAACGGCAAAAACATTCACATGGTATATCCTAGGAAACAAAGAGCAATTTGATATGGTAAACGGAATTATTCGAGATAATTTGCAAAGCGTGCTAAAACTCGAGAGCTTTACCATGTATAAATATAAAAAAGATGCAGATAAACCGACATGGATTGCGAAGGAATATCAATCGGGAGCGGTTACCGAGTGGCTGCCTTTTGATGCGACCAAAGAAGAGGATATGCAGAAAGTGACAGGCACAGTTGCGCCGACGGATGGCAAGTATGCGTTTGGCAAGATGGAGGGACAAAAGATTGGATTAAAAATTGTGGCAAAACCAGTAAATACACTTTCCAATTTTGAGGTGGTAAACTGGGCGCAGTTGTTCGACCGCGAAAAACCAGGCACAGAATTCAATTACGGAGAGTCAGGAAATATGGTGCGACTCAACACGGGAGGACATTCGATCAGCAAAGGGCCAGATGAGCACACCGTCACCGCTAAGGAACAAATCAAGTTGGGGCATCTGGAATGGACGATTACCGTAAAGAAACCGCCGACGGATGTTGACAAATTGAGAATGTATGAGATTCTCAACCACCAAAATTTTGGATCCAATACGGCGCCAAATGTCATTCGGAAAGAAAATATCAAACCACTTTCACTTATCACAGATATTCCTGACATCTACTTTAATGAATCAACGCTACAAACCTATGGACAAAGGTATGTGAGCGCCGAAGTGATCAGCGGAGGAAGTGCAACGATCAAAAAAGAGGAAATTTATTATAAGGATGGAGACAATGTAAAGATTGGTGAAATCGTGAGACTGTCTGACTTTAATTTTTCGTCGGATGAAATGAAAATCAAAGTGATAACTCAGATCGTTTCAGGAAACGAAACCATCAGAAGCAATGGCAAACGCAGCTTTACGAATACCGCATTTTTGCTCAAAAAAGACGACGAACTCAACTCAGACAAGGGAACGCAAGAAATCCCTTTGTACATCATGAAAAAAGATGTGCTCCACAAAAATACCATCGAAAACTACGACAAAATGATCGAACTGGTAGATACGACGCCAGGTTATACCGTTGAAAAAAATGATCGAAGAGTAGCGTCGGACGTATTTAATTATAACAAAAATGCGATGGTGTATCGCTTGTCCATCAATCCAAGCGGAGTGGATTTTTCTTCTACAGGGAGAGATTTCTGGGCGTTTGATTCAAGCGTCACAAGCTTCAAGGAGGGAGTAGTTCAAGGAACGAATTACGCTGGACTAAAAAAGACAGGAAATTTTACCTTTGTCGATCGACTCGATCCCGGCTGGGATTTTGGAAGTTTTGATGAAGCGGGTGGTGCAAAAATTATCTTGATTCGAGCGACAGACAACAAAGGCCAAATGGCGCTAGTAGGGAGTGATCCTGCCTCAAAAATAATTAACGACCCAGAAGAATTGAACCGCATCGTTTCGGTTGTTCATACGCCAGGAAATAATACGAAGGGTGGAGAGTTGACCCTAACCTTCAAAAATTTGAAAGAAAGTTATGTTGTGCTTGTAAAGGCTGTGGCGACAGAAGAGACGTTAAAAAAGATCGAGAGCGAATCAACGATTTACTCGACGATCAATCGAATTTTTGCATATCCAGCGAATAAAATGCTTCACAGCTCTGCCGAAAATGACCTGAAGATAATAATAGAAAAAAGAAAACCTTTATACAAATTTTATGATGAACAATTGTTCCGTGAAAAGAAATTGGTGAAATGGATTCTTGATTATGATCCGAAATTGGAGCAAAGCGAAATCATCACCGATACTTTGCCCGAAGGATTAGTTTTGGCACCGAGCAAAGTACTGCCGTCCTATCAAGACAACGAGGGAAATATCGTCTTTGCGATCAGAAAGTTAAAAACCGACGGAAGCGGATTTGATGAAAATACTTCGCTAATCACTGGAGACGATGATTTGCAAAAATATGTTGAATACAATAGCGATACGAGGACGATCACCTTTAAGGGCTATGACAAAACAAAACCGCATCGTTTTGAGTTTTTGACCTATGCAACCGTAGAAAATGAGAAGCTGACCAATACTGCGATGACAAAAAATAAAACGATGGCGAGCGGAGAGGTGATGATTCCTGGAGCAGGCTTAACAGGAAGCTTTTTGCCGTATCATCCGTTCAAAATCAAAAAAAGTGACAGAAGAAGGATTGGCGCTCAAAGGAGCAGTATTCAGCTTGCTTCAAGAGGGGAATTCGGTTCAAACTTTGACAACCAACGACAAAGGGGAAATTGATCTAATACTTTTGATAAACCACAAATATGCACTGAAAGAAACCACGCCGCCAGATGGTTACGTCAGCGATGGAAAGACATATCAGATCACGGTCAAAAAAGAAGGAGTTTTTGTCGATGATAGTTCGGCAGCAGCGGAATTCCTCAAAGTAGTCAACAAAAAATCCGAGGAGAAAACACCGCCACCATCATCAGGGGGAGGTGGCCACGGTGGTCCGAGCGACCCGCCAGGCGGAGGAGAAAAACCAAAACCGCCAGCTCATGAAGAACCAAAACCGCCAGCACCGACAACAGAAATTCCGCCAAAAGATGCGCCACCAGCGACAGAGAATTCAGGTGGCTCGGGCGGAGGTAGCATAGATGATGAATCCATCGGAGAAGATTCGACACCAGGCGCAGGACTTGATGGCAAAAAACAAATCAAAAGTGCACCAAAGACTGGTCTTACAAGAGATCATATGATTGGGCACACAAATCTTGCGGCCATAGTTTTTGTCGTAGGATTGCTTTGGATGCTGCTTGCCAAACATGGGAGTAAAAAATAGGGAACAAGGAAAAACTTGGGAACTAGTAAGCGCGAAAAGATGATAGCAGAGAATAGACAAATGTAGAAAATAAAAACTTGCGTAGTACAAAAAATTGCGAAGCGTGATTTGACCTGGGTGTGTGAGAATTTCTCTGTAAATTCGCTTTTATGGTAGAAAAATTTATTGGAGAAGCAGCGGGAAAGCTGCTATCTCTACAATCTAAATATATTCGATGGAAAATCGCATGTCAAGTGCCACTCGGGTTTTCGAGT
>JBHBDS010000124.1:0-4739 GCA_041784625.1 Filifactoraceae bacterium | reverse complement strand
TAGCTTTACTCGTCTTAATAAGCAAAAAAATCTTAAATGCAAACTAAAAAAATCTATAGAAATTTCTACAGATTTTCTTTGTTAGTTTATCTTTCTTCAATGAGGTTTTTGTTCTTCCAAATATATTCTACGCCAGAGTAAAGCGTCATCGCAACCGCCAGATAGAACACGATATTGGCAAATGGAATCGACAGCAAAAGCATGATGACAGAGAGCATTTGCAATACCGTTTTGATTTTTCCGCCGCCCGATGCAGCGATGACTTTTCCATTCGCCGAGGCGATCGCACGAATGATTGAGATGGAATATTCTCTCACAATAATAATAAGCACCGCCCATGCTTCGATTCGCTGAATTTGCACAAGAATGAGGAGCGCTGCCGCAACGAGCGCTTTGTCTGCGAGCGGATCCATAAATTTTCCGAAGTCGGTGATCATATTATGTTTTCTTGCCAAGTATCCATCAAAAAAGTCGGTTATGGACGCAAGAGCAAAAATCGCCGTGCTCCATATCATCATCGCCTGATTTTTTTCAAGATATGCTGCAACAATAAAAACGGGGATGAGCAGCATTCGCACCACAGTTAATTTATTGGGCAGATTCATAATATTCTCCTATCAAATCATATTCGAGAGCGTCAGTAATCTTGACGGAAACAAAATCGCCTTTCTTGAGTTTTCCATCCGAATGAACAAACACCAAGCCGTCAATCTCAATCATATCTCGATAGCTGCGACCCGAGAAAACATTTTTGTCCTCCTGTCCTTCGATAAGCACTTCCAGCGTTTTGCCGATATATTCTTTGTTTTTTTGTTTCGAAATCTCTTGCTGAAGCTCCATCAATTTGTTTTTTCGCTGCGATTTGATTTCCTCGGGAACTTGCCCGCTCATCTTTGCCGCTGGCGTTCCTTCTTCGAGTGAGTATTCAAATGCGCCGAGGCGATCAAAGCGAACTTTTTGCACAAAATCGCAGAGCGTTTCAAAATCTTCGTCTGTCTCTTGCGGGAATCCGACGATAATCGTCGTTCGGATGGTGGATTCTGGAAGATGTTTTCGAATCATCGCTACCTTTTCTTCAATTTGCTTGCCGGATGTGTGGCGATTCATTTTTTTGAGCACAGCGTCGCTTGCGTGCTGAATCGGAATGTCGAAGTACGGCAGAATTTTCTCCGATTCTTTGATAGCGAGCACGATTTCTTCGTCGATGTCCTCAGGATAGGAGTAGAGCACTCGAACCCATTTTAGCTTTTCTATCTTATTGAGTTCACGAAGCAATGTGGCGAGCAATTTTTTGCCCTCGGTGTCGAGTCCGAATTTCGTCGTATCCTGCGCAATGATGATAAGCTCTCTCGTACCATATCGCACGAGTTCTCTTGCCTCGTCCAAAATTTCCTGCAAATCTCGGCTGCGGTATTTTCCACGGAGTTTTGGAATGATGCAATAGGTGCACAGATTGTCACAGCCCTCGGCAATCTTGAGATAGGCTGTGTACGACTGCGTAAGAAGTTGCCTTCGCATCATCGGAATTTCTTTGTTGATATCCTCGATGGAAAGAAGTTTTTTCTCCTTATTGATGCCGAGCTCTTCCAACTTGGACACGATACTCACAAAACTAGTTGTCCCGAGTAGCAGATCGATTTCAGGAATTTCTTCTTGAAGTTCTTTGGAATATCGCTGTGCCAAACAGCCCGTGACGACAAGTTTGTCCAGATTCCCACTGGTCTTGTATTGTGCAATCTGCAAAATTTCGTTGATCGATTCCTCTTTTGCCGCTTCGATAAAGCCGCAAGTGTTGACGATGGCAATGTCCGCCTCCGACAGGAAGTCTGTGTTCTGATAGCCGTTGTCCAGCAGGCTCCCCATCATCATCTCGGAATCCACAAGATTTTTGGCACAACCTAAAGTTGAAATAAATATTTTTTTCATTTGTTTTCCTTTTTATTTTGAAATATTCTTCTTATATTGAACTATTCTTCGGTTTAACTCTTGGATACATTTTGACGTTTCAGGCATCAATTGCACGCTTTTTCAGCTCAAAATATTCTTCCTGTTATTATTCCCAAGAGTGATTCATTACAATGTGATTCGTTCGATCAGTCTATTCGATATTCCCTAACTCGCATATTGACCATGCGATGATTTTTTCCACCGACTCTTGCATTTGATCCGAGCTCACCGTGAATTCATAATCATATTGATCTTGAGAATACAAATATAAGCGGTCATAATATTGTTCCATCAAAAATTCGGCAACTTCGTCATAATTTTTTTGCTGAACGAGCTCGATTAGCTCTGCCGTTTTTTTATTTCCCAGTTTATCTTTAAGTCGCGAAATTGCTTGAATCAATCCTTCGTCGTCATTTTTTTGTTTTTGCGTGTAATCCTCTACGCATCGTCGCACACGATTTTTCATCGACGCTTCTACGAGAATATGCTTTCCGCTTTGCATCATTTCCCAAAATTCTGCTGGCAAAGTGCATCGTCCGATTTTTTTGCTCTCGCTTTCTAAGAAAATGACTTTCTGATTTTTTTGTTCATATGAATACAATTTCTCAAAAATACTGGTTTCAAAAAACTTTTGGCTTGGTGCATTGCCTTCATAGTAGAGATCGCCAAATACAGAGCCAGAGTTTTTTGCAAAAAATTCTAAGTCCAATATCGCCTCGCCGCATTTTTGCAATTCGAGAAGCATCTGCGTCTTGCCAACTCCCGTATTCCCATGTAATGTAGTGAACAAAAAGCGGGATGACAAAGTTTGGAAATAGGATATGACATATCTCCTATATGCTTTGTAGCCGCCGTCCAATTTGTGTACTTTGACATCGCAACTACTCGCAAAGTCCACCACGGAGCTGCTCCTCATCCCTCCACGAAAACAATAAATCACCACTTTATTTTTGTCGGAAAGTTCTTTGAGCTGGTTGTATAGTTGTTCGAGTTTCGGGGTAACAAATTCGAGTCCTTTTTGGACTGCGGAATCTTTTCCCTCGTGCTTGTATAGCGTCCCGATGATGGCACGCTCTTCATTATCAAGAATGGGAATATTGATTGCTCCGGGGATATGATCTTCCGCAAATTCTTTGGGAGAGCGCACATCAACAAACAAGATATTCCGATCTTGTAAAGCTTCTTCTATTCTTATTCGGTTCATTTTTTGCCTCAATCATTCGATTGCATTTTACACCAGAAAAAACAGGTTCCCAATCTGTTTTTTGTTTGCTGAATCTTGTCGCACGATTCAAACATTCTTTCAAGATAATTTTGTTATTGCGATTTGAGTTTTGCTTTGTGCATCTTGAAGTAAATTGTTGTTTTGTTGTTTTTATTTGTACTTTTTTCTTGATTCAATTTTCCATTTGTTTGTCGCTCAAAATCACTCTACTCTTGCTCACCTAATAGCTCGCTGGTTGAGGTTAGCAAAACTTTTCTCGGTTTTGCGCCATCGCTCTCGGAAACTGCTCCGAGTTCTTCCAATCGATCGATGATTCTCGACGCACGGTTGTAGCCGATGCGGAATCGTCTTTGGATCAGCGAGGTTGAAATTTGTTTGTTTTGAATTGCAAAATCCAAAATTTCTTCCAGCAGCGGATCTTCTTCCTCTTTTGCCGCCTCGACAATCTTGATTTCTTCTTCGATCAAATCTTCATTCTGCGGTGCAGCGTGCCCCTGCTGCAGGATAAAATCAACCACCGCATTGACTTCATCATCGAGGATCAGCGCCCCTTGGATTCGCTGCGGCTTGGCGACGCTCGGATGAGAGAACAGCATATCGCCTTTTCCGATCAATTTTTCTGCGCCGACTTGATCGAGTATCGTTCTAGAATCTACCTGCGAAGAAACGGCAAACGCAATTCTTGTCGGAATATTCGCCTTGATAAGCCCTGTGATAACATCCACCGATGGACGCTGCGTTGCAATCACCAAGTGCATTCCGCACGCCCTCGCTTTTTGTGCCAAACGAATGATCGAATCTTCCACCTCGTTCGGGCTGACCATCATGAGATCCGCGAGCTCGTCCACCACGATGACGATGCGTGGCATTTTTTCTACGCCCGCAATCGCATTGTAGCCGTCGAGGTCACGCACACGATTTTCGGCAAACAATTTGTATCTTTTGTTCATTTCACTCACCGCCCAGCTGAGCGCATACGGCGCTTTTTTCATATCCGTAACGACGGGCACAAGCAAATGCGGAATATCATTATATACGGACAGCTCCACCATTTTCGGGTCAATCATAATCAGCTTGACATCCTCTGGCGAAGATTTGTACAAAATACTACAGATGAGCGTGTTGATGCAGACGGATTTTCCCGAGCCAGTTGCTCCTGCCACAAGGACATGAGGCATCTTTGCAATATCTGCTATAATCACCTTGCCCGAGACATCTTTGCCGAGCGCAACAGGAAGTTTTGCTTTGGAATTTTGGAATACGTCGCTCTCAAGCATCGCACGGAAGCTCACGATGTCCGTCTCCGCATTTGGCAGCTCAATCCCAATCAGCGAAGTCCCCGGAATCGGTGCTTCGATACGAATCGGCGCCACCGCAGCGAGCGCAAGTGCCAAATCATCTGACAGATTGAGGATTCTCGAAACTTTTGTGCCCGCTTTGAGCGAGAGTTCGTAGCGAGTGATTGTCGGACCAATAGCAATGTTGACAACCTTCGCCTCAATGCCAAAAATTTGCAATGTGGATTCCAATTTCTGCGCATCCTTGTGCTGCTGCATCTGATCTTTTT
>JBHBDS010000123.1:0-4320 GCA_041784625.1 Filifactoraceae bacterium | reverse complement strand
GTGCTACGCCGAGAAGCCGAGGTGATGGTCAAGGAGGCGGAGGTTCGGCTGGGCAAAACGCTGGAAGAAAAACAGCGCGAGGCAGTGCTTACGGCACTCGATCATCCGATGATGGTGCTCACAGGCGGCCCAGGGACGGGCAAGACGACGATTATCAGCTTTATCATCGACTGCTTTGAGACACTCGGCAAAAAAGTAAAACTCTCTGCACCGACAGGACGTGCTGCCAAGCGAATGAGCGAGGCGACCGAGCGAAAAGCGATGACGATTCACCGCTTGCTCGAAGTGGGCTATACTGGCTCGGACGAGGACAGCTACTACAATCGCAACGAAGAAAATCCCATCGATGCCGACGTGATCATCGTGGATGAGATGTCGATGGTGGATATTTTTTTGATGCGGGCATTGCTCCGTGCGGTTTCGCCAGGGACGATTTTGATATTTGTGGGCGACAAAGATCAGCTCCCATCGGTCGGTGTCGGCCGTGTGCTTTGGGATTTGATTGACAGCGAAATCATTCGGACGGTGACGCTGACAGAAATCTTTCGCCAGAGCAAGGAGAGTTCCATCATCATCAACGCCCATCGTGTCAATCGTGGCGAGACATTGGAACTACAGAGTGGGAGCAAGGATTTTTTCTTTATGGGAAGAACTTCCGCCGCAGAGAGCAAAAATCTCGTTGTCGAACTCGTGTCCGAGCGACTACCGAAATATTTTGGTATCGATGCAAAGGAGATTCAAGTGCTTGCACCCATCAAAAAAAGTCCAATCGGCGTGTATGAGCTGAACGTGGCGCTCCAAGAAAAAATCAATCCGCTCGCCAATCAAGTGCAGTTTCGGCATATGGATCGCTTGTTGCGCACGGGCGACAAGATTATGCAGATCAAAAATAATTATGACAAAGAATACATCGGCTACCACGGCACAGAATCGGGCAAGGGCGTATTTAACGGCGATATTGGGTATATCGACTTTATCGATAAAACGGCGAAAGAATTTTTTGTCACATGGGAGGATCAGCGAAGGAGCAAGTACGGCTTTGACGAGGCGGACAACATTGAGCACGCATACGCCATGACGGTGCACAAGAGCCAAGGCTCAGAGTTTGACGTGGTCGTACTGCCTATCTTGAGCTTGCCGCCGATGATGCAAAGCAGAAATATTCTCTACACGGCGCTCACTCGAGCAAAAAATGCCGTCGTACTCGTCGGGTCGATGGCACAGATTCAGCGAATGATTGATAATGTTAGTGTGGACAAGAGGCTGTCTTCGCTTTCTGAAAAAATGCAGTCGATGATCTCGATGGTGTTGGAAGAGGAAGAATAGATTGGCAATAGAAAACACAATAGAAACGCAGAAAAATCTCAACAGTTGTTGTTGTGCAAGCTAAGAGCAAAATTGGTCGAAAATAGTAGAATTGATAATTACTGCTATTATTGTAAAAAGCGGATGCGAATATAGCGAGAATACCAATGCGCTGGGCACTTAGAGATATTGTTTTGCAGAGATTTCCGCGCAAGGCTGAGAAAAATATTTTTGAGAAAGCCAACAAAAGAACAGCGAATACAGTAATAATGAATTATTAAATGATGAAATGAATAAACAATGGAAAATAATATAGATAAAAACATACCAAAACGAAACAACAAAGAACTCTTTGCGATGCTGCTATACTTGGCAACGCCGATTATCGTGCAGAATTTGATTTCCAATTCGCTCGTAATGATTGACACGGTGATGATCGCACGACTTGGCGAAACCGCTGTGGCAGCCGTCGGGGTAGCGGGCAGACTCAACTTCATTTTGATGCTGATTGTCTTCGGCTTTTACTCAGGCGCAGGCGTTTTTATTGCGCAGTACAATGGCTCGAGACAATTTGAGAAGATTCGCACGCCGATGTCTGTCATTGTGGTGATTGGACTGCTGCTCACGGCAACTTTTACCGTGATTGCCCTGTTTTTTGGCGAAGGATTTATGCGGATATTTAGTAAAGATGAGGAAGTAATTCGCCTCGGCATCGTTTATCTCAAATATCTTGCCATCAGCTTTATTCCAGGAGGCTTGGCATTTAGCTTTGTCATCGGAATGCGAAGCACCAAGGATCCCAAATTTCCGATGTTTGCATCCATCGTCTCGATGAGCGTCAACGCCATACTCAACTACTGCCTGATCTTTGGGAAATTTGGATTTCCACAGCTTGGTGTGGCAGGCGCTGCGATTGCAACCTCGATTGCAAAAATGGTGGAGCTTGCGATGATACTCTACACCGTTTATCTCGGCTCGAGGAAAATTCTTCGAGTATTCCCGAGAGATTTTTTACACATCGATGGCGATTTTTTCAAAAAATACTTGCAGCTGTCATGGCCGATTATTCTCAACGAGGCACTCTGGGGGCTTGGCACGGTGATGTACTCGCTCGCCTATTCGAAGCTGGGCACGATTCCGTTTGCAGCGTCACAGATGGCGCAGATCGTCAACGATATTCTGCTCGTGTTCTCATTCGGGCTCTCCGCAGCGGTTGGTACGATTCTCGGCAACAAACTCGGCGAGGGAAAAAGAGACGAGGCGATTGCCGACTCGCGAGTGATCATGAAACTTGCTGTGATGATTGGGCTTACGACAGGAGCGGTGGTGATACTCATTCTGCCGCTGGTGCCAAAAATTTTCGGCGTCGAGGGCGAATCGGCACAGCTTATTCGGGATGTACTCATCGTTCGAGCGATTGCCAACTGCTTTGTGACATTCAACTGGACTAATGTGACAGGCATCCTGCGTTCGGGTGGCGATACGATTTTTGGATTGCTGATCGACGCAATCCCGATGTGGTGCATTGGCGTACCTGTGGCGTTGCTCGGTGCGACCGTTTTTGGATGGAATTTGCAACTCGTCGTTGTGGCTACCGTCTTGGATGAACTCGCAAAATTTGTCATCGGACTGCCACGAGCGTTACAAAATAAATGGGCGAATGTCCTTGTGGAGGAACAATGAAGCATATTTTTATCATCAATCCGATTGCTGGAACGGGCAATGCAAAAGAAACTTTTTTGCCAAAAATTATGGAGCAATTGGACAAACAAGATTTTGACTACAAAGTGCACGTCACGACGAAGAGGGATGATGCACGCCGTTTTGTTGAGCGATTGATTTCTTTTCGCAAAGACGAGAATGAAGTGTTGCGATTCTACTCCTGTGGTGGTGATGGCACGCTCAACGAGGTGCTCAACGGCATTGGAAGCAGCAAAAATGTTCAGCTCGCATGTATTCCGGCTGGCACAGGCAATGATTTTATCCGAAACTTCGGCGATGCGGCGCAGTTTCGCAATATCAAAACGCAGATGGAAGGGCAGACACAAAAAGTCGATGTGATGGAGTGCATCCTTGATGGCAAGAAAAAAACGCTCGGCATCAACCTCATTAATATGGGGCTGGATTGTGAAGCGACCAAAAATATGGACAATCTCAAAAAATCACCCATCTTTCGGGGCTCTGCGGGTTACATCGTCGGCGCAGCAAAAGCATTTATTCAGCTCGTGATTTTTTCTTACCGAGTATTTGTTGAGGGTGCAAAAGAATTCGACGGCGACATCACACTGCTCGCAGTCGGCAATGGCACAACCTATGGCGGGGGATTCAAAGCGGCTCCCAAGGCAAAAGTCAGCGATGGACTGCTCGATCTCTGCCTCGTCGAGCGCATCAACCGAAGACAATTTATCAAACTCATCGGACCATACCGCAAAGGAGAACATCTTGCAAAAGACAAAGACCAAGTGATCCGCTACAAACAAATGCGATCCGTTCGAATCGAAAGCGACCGAGGAATTGAAGCCTGCGTCGATGGGGAGCTCATATACGCAAAAACACTCGAGATTTCGGTTCTGCCACAAGCAATCGAATTTGTCGTGCCAAGCAAGTAGAGCATCTGATACAAAGATTGTAGGTTTTGAGACCATACCGATGCAAAAGCGAGCGAAAAGAGAAATGTCATCCAAGAATTGCCGATTTACAAAATAAAAAACATAGATAAACTTGAAATTTATCTATCTACAATCCTCTAATCCCTTAAAATACTTGGTTTTTCATAGGATATTTGCCTTTTTCTTTGTCCTTTTCCCTTGATTTTTCCCTTATGGGAATTTTTAAGGAAAATTTTGTTTAATCCATTCCCATTACACTATCTAACAGTTTTGCCGATGTGCGTTTCGCTTCTCTTGAAGCATGGGCGTAGATATTCATTGTGGTACTTACATCGGAGTGTCCAAGAAGCTCCTGCACTTCTTTCGGTGCTGCTCCGTAAGAGAGCAGATTGCTTGTAAAGGTGTG
>JBHBDS010000122.1:0-4163 GCA_041784625.1 Filifactoraceae bacterium | reverse complement strand
GATATTATTTGATGTAACGGAGACTACTTCACCCGACAGAGTTTTGTTCACCGTGGTTGCAGTTGTCGCTTCCACTCCTTTGAGCGTCGTTCCATCCGTGTAAAGTTTTACGCCAAATCCTTCTCTCAGCGCCGAAAGTTCTGCGGATTTTCCATCCAATGTCGAAACTACACCTGCTGCACGATTGGTAAACGAGCGGAGATTTCCACTATTATCGGTAATAATCAAAATCACATTATAGTTGTCGATGGTAATTTGTTTGATTTTTCCTTCGACAAGCGTTCCTGTTGGCATCACAACGGCAGTATTGTTCGTCGGCGTCGTTGGAGTTGTCGGCGTTGTCGTATTGCTTCCACCGCCCGCTTTTACTGAAAATGGATATGCAATCGAAAGCATCTTTGCCACTTCGCCTCTTGTGACCGACTTGAGCGGATTAAACTCGCCCGTCGTGACCACCACACCTTTTTTGCCCAGCACTTCAATGAATGGAACCGCTTGTTTTGGAATATCTTTGGAATCTTTGTACGAAACCACTGCTGCGTTACTCATCTCCTTGTCCCAACCGATCGCACGCACTAGATACACGGCAAATTCATAGCGCTGTGCATCCTTTTGCACCTTGGTGGTCGTATTCATAAATTCTTTGAGATATGCTTCGGTGTACCAATTTTTTTCCAGTCCAAATACAACCGCTGATTTTGCAAAATCAGGAATCGCATTCGCTGTAAGTTTTGCATCCCATTTTGCTTTGTTCGCTTCGTAAACCGATTTTACTGTTTCCGCTGGAAAAAGTCTCGAAATAAATACGATCGATTCGATTCTTGTCACCGCTTTGTTTGGCTTAAAACTTCCATCTGAATAGCCGCCAACCAAACCTTTGCTGCTAATGTCATTGACATATTGCAAGCTCCAGTGATCTTGCCCTTTCGAATTTTTCATATCATTAAAGGTTGCCGCATAGGACAAAGTCGAGCTCGACGCAAGCAAAAGCGCCAACGCTGCTGGCAAAACTTTTTTGATCCTCTTCATGATTTTCCTCCTATTGTATCCCAAATTTTCCAATTAATACACGCTTGCAAACTGGTCGTAAGAAATTGCCGTCATTGCCAAAGTTTTTGACGAATCCGATGCTTTGAGCACGAGATAGGTCGTTCCTGAGTACACCGTTGTGCTGAGCGTAAAACTTCCGCCAAGCACTGACGAATTGATGGTCACAGAAGTTCCCGAAATGCTATACGTTCCTTTTTCAACAATTCCTGTGGTTGTGTTCTTGATGTCCACTGAAAAATCTGCATTGAACTGCGCCACAATACGATCTTTTTTCATATTGTTGATCGCAAAAGTTCCCCAGATGTCGCTATTTTTTGCGCCCGTATCCTTTGCTGGTGCGGATGCGCTCGGTGTCACCGGAGTCGTTGGATTGGTCGGAGTCACAGGACTCACTGGGAACAATCCGCTGTTGGTCGTAATGTCTACACGAAAATCTGGCGAGCCGATCCACTGTGCTTGTGCGCCCAAGTGCTTTGTCACAAAAGAAAGCGGAACCATCAGCGAAGAACCCATGATGATCGGCGCATTATCAAGCTGCGTCGCCACGCCATCCACTTTTGCGGACTTGCTGTTTTTTGTCAGCTCAATCACTGTGTCGCCCTTGGTCGCTTTCACCGTGCTCGTTGCTGCATCCCACTTAATATCCTTTTGCTCTACGCCAAGCGCAA
The DNA here is from genome assembly GCA_041784625.1 of Filifactoraceae bacterium. Taxonomy (GTDB): domain Bacteria; phylum Bacillota; class Clostridia; order Peptostreptococcales; family Filifactoraceae; genus JAUNKE01. Next base: position 2,445 of record JBHBDS010000122.1, on the reverse strand, counting down.
GGAACAGCGACTTAAACGGAATGAGCACACGACCTGTCTTTGCGTCGAGTACCGCAGGATGCCCCACGATCTCCATCTTCACTTGATCCACATTCACCGTTATATTATCCCTAGACGCTGCAAAAGTTGGCAAGCTTGCACCAACAATCAGCGTACTCGCCAAAAATATGCTCAAAAATTTTTTCATATCATCCTCCATGTTCGTAATTATAACCCATTATACCAAAAAATTTTATCAATTGGGTGACAAGATAGTTACAAATCTTAAAACTTTTGTAGAAAAAATGCTTTTCGCAACAGAAAATTTATTCTGTGCCATCATTCGATCAAAAAATCTTTACTCAAAGCTGGCTCATCTAGAAAACGGAATTTTAGATTTTTTTATAATATACTTTCTACTGACTTCTTTTCTATAATTTTCTCTCACATATTATTTTCTCAAAAAAATTTACGATATATTAAAGTGTTTTTCTCAAAAAATTAGTTACATTTTGTAAATTTTTTACGGAATATTACAAGACGTAATCTTGTTTGCGATGACAAATGCACTGAAATCACTCGTTTTTTACTCGGACGTTATATGAAAGCATTGAAAGACTGTAACTTTTCTGTAATATTTCTCTTTGCAGATAGGAAAATGCGTGGTATAATGGCAAGGGTAAATAACATGGAGGGCAACCAATATGCTAAAAACAGTAACAGAAAAAATTCGTCAGACGACTCGAAGCAAATCATTCTTGGCAATGACAATTCTAATGTCTGCGGTCATCGGCGGATTGTTCTACTTCCAACCGGGAGTGGGCTATGAAATTGTTTCCAACGGCGAACATGTCGGCTATGCTAGAACAAAAGTTGAAGCAGAGCTGGCTGTAAACAACATGAAAAACAAGATTTTTGAAGAAAAAGGCGAAGAAGCAACTTTTGAATCAGAAGTCACTTTTATCAAAGGTAGAATGCAAGACAAGAGCTTTACAAGCTCCGAAGTTATGCAATATAATTTCGAACGTTCATTGGACATCAAAGTTCCAGCATACGCAATCAAGAAGGACAACGAATTTGTGATGGCAGTTCGCGATGAAGAGACTGCAAACCAAGTTCTCGAAGCGGCAAAAGCTCCTTACACCAAAGAAAAATCCGATGTAATCAGCAATGTCACCGTCGAATTTGTCCAAGAAGTTTCGGTTGTAAAACTCGAGCATGTGTCTGAGAAGAACATCATCGCTTCCAACGAAGCACTCGCTGTAGTCAATCCATCAACGTCGGTTTCTCGTTCGAGCACAAGAAGCCTCGCAACGGGCGATGCAAAAACGGGCGTGTTTGATGTCAAAACAACTTACCAAGAGTTCAGCAAAAAAGCAGTTGAACCAGGAGTAAAAAAAGTTCCAAATGCAGAAATGTATGTAGGACAATCCAAAACCGTTTCGGAGGGAACTCCAGGAGTTCGTGAGGTGTACAGCCAAGTGACTCTTGTAAACGGAAAAGCTGTTGAGAAAAAAACACTCAGCCAATCGGTAACGGTAAAACCGGTTGACAAAGTAGTGGAATATGGTACAAAAGTTAAAAAAGTTACTACAACTGGGAAAATCGTTCTTAGCGGCGATGCTTCGGGAGTAGCAGGAATCGCTCTAAAATATTTGGGCACGCCGTATGTATATGGCGGAACAAGCCCAAGTGGATTTGACTGTTCTGGCTTTACACAATATGTGTTCAAGCAAGTAGGAATCAGCCTGCCGAGAACATCGGGAGCGCAGTCAAGAGCAGGTCAGTATGTATCGCTTTCGAATCTAAAATCGGGCGACCTACTATACGGACCAGGTCATGTAGGTATTTACATCGGAAATGGGCAATATGTACACGCTCCAGTCCCAGGACAAAGTGTTCGTGTACAATCAATCTCCACTTTCCCAAGTCTATCACATGGCGTAAGATTAATTGGATAGTACACAAAGACCGAGCTCGCTCGGTCTTTTTGCTTGTCATCAACTTTTCATTTGACGAAAGCTTCTATTAATGATAGAATCGGCTATAATCGGATGGAATCCGCTTTCGATTGCTGTTTAGTCTTGGGAGGTACTTTGTACGCACTAAGCAGAAGGAGGTTTTATGTTTTCTACCAACACGATTATCTTCGGTGTTTGCGCTTTTTTGTTTGTACTGATTGTGCAGGCATTTTTGTCATCACGTAAATCCGCTATTTTTGGACTTATTTTGCCAGTGGGCTGGTTTATTTTTTCGATTTATGTGATGTTTCATTTCAAAAATTTTGTTGGCGACCATGGACTTGAGGGCTATATGGTGTGGGGATGGTACGGAATGCAAGTTTTTCTCGGCAATGTTCCGACGATCATTCTGCTATTGGTGTTCTCATTGTTTCGCCCTAGGAAAAATTATTCTGAGGACGATGAAGAATAATAGCGTTCAACTAGCAGAGAAAGAGTATTACTC
>JBHBDS010000121.1:0-16072 GCA_041784625.1 Filifactoraceae bacterium | reverse complement strand
GTTCAGCGCAAGCATCAGTTTGATTCTTGCTTTTTGTCCGGATAGTTCGCCGCCAAAAATTACGCCCATATCGTGGAGCATTTTTCCGCCGCCTTCGTAGCCATAGCTTGACATCACTCGGCCTGATGGACAGCGAGAGACAATGACGACAGGAATATTTTTGTCGATTGCTTTTTTTATGTATGGCAAAAAACTTGGCGGAAGATTTCCTCGACCCATCGCTTCAATGACGATTCCTTTGGCGTCTTGTTGCAGATAAAAATCGATAATCTGCGGATTCATATCGATGCATGATTTGATGAGAAAAACTTTTTTCTCGACATCGCTTGCGCCAATAAAATCTCTGCCTGTGATATTGCGATGTACCACAAAATCATTGGTGTCGATAATTCCAATCGGGCCATAGCGAGATTGAAATGTGTTGAGTGACAACGTGTTGGTTTTGGTTACTTCGAGTGCGGTGTTGACTTCGTTGTTGAGCACGACGAGCACGCCTTTGTCGATTGCTTTTGGAGAAATCGCCGTACAAACCGCCGCTGCAAGATTCGCTGGGCCGTCATAGCCAAGCTCCGAGCTGTTACGCATTGCCCCAACCACAACGACCGGTTTTTGGATGTCGAGTGTCAAATCCCAAAAATATGCGGATTCTTCCAAGGTGTCTGTTCCGTGCGTTACGATGATTCCTGTGATGTCTTCTTTTTTTGCCAAATCCAAAATGATTTTTCGGATGTCAAAAAGCATTTCAAACGAAATGTGTGGCCCAGGAATTTCGGAGTATTCGATGATTTCGATGTCGGCAAGTTTGTCGATATTCGTCACCATTGAAATGATGTCCTGTCCGTTGAGTGATGGAATCGCTGCGCCGATTTCTTCGTCCACGCTCATCGAGATGGTTCCGCCGGTAAAGATGATCGCAATTTTTGGTTTGTTGCTCATAGCAAGGCTCCTTTAGTTTTTCTACTTAAATTGTATGATATTCGCTCAAAGTAATCAAGAGTTTTTGGAAAAATATAATAACAACAAAGATAGTTGTTGCTCGTCTCGCCCGAAAGTATTGCAAAAACCTGCGCTATAATTGGAATTGTTTGGCAGGTGAGCAGAGAAAAAATTTTTCCTAACGATTTGAGAAAGTTTTGTGTAGAGAATTTTGAATCAACACTATTATAGGCTTTGTCACATATGGTATACTATAGTGGCAAATATGAAAATGATTGAGGTTTTGATGAAGAGAGAAATATATTTTGATAATGCGGCGACAACGAGACCCTACGACGAGGTGATTGAAGTTGCGAATGAACGGATGATTCAGTATTATAATCCGTCGGCGATTTATGATAAAGCGATTGCGATTTCAAAACAAATCGAGTCCGTGAGAAGAAAAATTCTTCAGGTGCTTGCGGCAGAAAAAGGGACGATAATTTTTACCTCGGGCGGCACAGAGTCGTCCAATTTGGCGATCCAAAATATGCCAAAGGGTTCGAGCATAATTACAACAAGCTATGAGCATTCGGCGACGCTCAATGCGATGCAAAAAATGCAGGAGGATTGCAAAATCATTCGAATCTCACCTCGAGAGGGGAAAATTTTTGTCGAGGATATTATCGCAGCAGTGGATGAAAATACTTCACTAGTGAGCGTGATGCAGGTGAACAACGAGACAGGACACCTTCTCGACATCCAGTGGCTGGGAAAAGAAATCAAGAAGAAAAATCCAAAGATCAAATTTCATGTCGATGCGGTGCAATCATTTTTGAAAATGCCAATCGATGTGGAGTCGGCGCAGGTAGATTTTTTGAGCATCTCGGGACACAAAATCCATGGACTAAAAGGCTGTGGTGCACTCTATGTCCGTAATCCAGAAAAAATAAAGCCGATTCTATTTGGGGGCGGGCAGGAGATGGGACTTCGCTCGGGCACGGAGAACACGATCGGTATCGCAGCATTCGGCAAAGCGGTGGAAATTGGCGCAGAAAATTTGAACGAGTATCGAGCGCATTTGGATTCGCTCAAAAAATATTTTTTAGAAAAATTAATGGGCATTTCAAACATCCAAATCAATTCGCCGAGCGAGGGTGCACCGCATATTCTCAATATTTCGTTTTTGGGAGTACCGTCGGAGATTTTGCTCCACTCTTTGGAGGCGGAAGGGATTTATGTGTCTGCTGGTTCCGCTTGTTCTGCGAAGAAAAAAGGCTCTCATGTGCTCAGCGAACTGGGCCTCAGCGACGAAGCAAAAAAATCCGCCATTCGTTTTTCTTTTTCGCATTTCAACAGCATAGAGGATATCGAGATCGCTGCGCCAATTATCGAGAAGAATGTCCGTGAGATTCGCAAAATTACAAAATACAAAGGATAGAGTATGTTTAACACAATTATCATTCGAAACGGAGAGATTGCCATCAAGGGCGACAACCGTGCAACTTTTGAAAAACGGCTCATCAAAAATATCAAGAAACAGTTGATGGGACTCCAAGGCTACGAGGTGTACAAAGGCGACGGCAGAATATACATCGATGCGAGCGAAGAAATTATGCCGCAGGTGATTCGTCGCTTGGGAAAAGTTTTTGGCGTGGTGAGTTTTTCGCCAGCGATCAAATTTGACGGTGGCTATGAAGCGCTAAAAAGCAAAGCGAGAGAACTCTTTGACTATATGACGGAGAACAAAGAGTTTGCATCCTTTAAGCTGGAAGTCAAGCGATCGGACAAAAATTTTCCGATGAAATCACCCGATATGGTGCGAGATATTGCGGGCAATATTTTGGCACATTCCAAAAAGAAACTCAAGGTGGATGTGCACAATCCTGATCTCAATATTTTTGCCGAACTTCGTGAGGGCACAAGCATTTTGTACACGAACAAAATGATGGGGATCGGCGGACTGCCAGTGGGAATCAATGGCAAAGCGACGGTACTGCTCTCGGGCGGAATCGATTCGCCTGTTGCGACTTATCTAGCGAGCAAGCGGGGGTTGGCAATCGATGCGGTGCATTTTCACTCATTCCCATTTACGAGCGAGAAGTCTGCGCAAAAAGTGGAGGATCTTGCGCGAATCGTTTCGGATTATACAGGCAAAATTGCGATTCACAAGGTCAATCTTCTGCCGATCCAAAAACAAATCAATGAGCATTGTCCAGAGGAGCTGATGACGATTCTCTCCAGACGTTTTATGATGCGAATTGCTGAAAAAATTGCCATCGATCAGGGCTCGGGCGCGCTGATTACAGGGGAGAGCATCGGACAAGTGGCATCGCAGACGATTGAGGGACTTACGGCGACCAATGCGGCGGTAGAAATGTTGCCAGTGATTCGTCCGCTGATTTCTTTCGACAAGGAAGAGATCATTGAGGTTGCAAAAAAAATTGGCACTTTCGAAACGTCGATTATTCCTGAGGAAGATTGTTGCACCGTATTTTTGCCAAAAAAACCAGCGACCAAGCCGAAAATGGAAAAAATTCTGGCGGCAGAGGAAGTGCTGGATATTGAAACATTGGTAAACGAGGCAATTGAGAACAAAGAAATCATTCTGGTAGAAAATCTGTAGAGGCGCTTATGATTAGAGAATTAGAAAAAAAGGATATGAATCCTGCATTGCAGCTGTGGCTTTCAGAAATCAAAAAAGCACACCACTTTGTACCCGAAAGTTATTGGGACAATCAAGCAGAGAAGATGCGCACGGAATATTTTCCAAAAGAATGCTATGTCTATGAGAAAAACGAAAAAATCCAGGGACTGATTCTGTGGGATGACGATGCAAGCATTCTTGCGATCATCGTCTCGAGCGACGGCTATCGTCGTGGAATTGGGACGAAACTTTTGGATTTTGCCAAGGGCAAACACGAAATTCTTTTTGCTTCTGTCGCACGTGCGAATGAGGCTGCTGTGAAATTTTTTGAGAAGAATGGATTTGTGGAGCTTTACACGCAAAAAGACGTGAACACCAATGAAGAAGAACTTTTTATGCGCTGGGAAAAATTCCCGAGCGAAGAATCGGGGAAAAAGGAATCGCAGTGAGAGAAAATAATGTAAATCAAATGGAATCCAAAGGAATTATGATGAGTCAAAAAAAATCCATCGAGCAGGATTCATTGGCGAAATTTTCCGAGAACGAGCAAGAAAAGATGAGTTCTTCCGAGGAAAATTTGTCGGACAATAATTCTGCCATGGATTATCTGCACAATGCACCCAAGGGAACTGCGCTGGGACTGTATTCGATCTCGAATATTTTGCGCTATCTTGGCAATCCTGAAAAAAATCTCAAGTTCATTCACGTTGGTGGAACGAATGGCAAGGGTTCTACCTGCACTTTTATTTCAGAGATGTTGATTGCGCTGGGTTATCGTGTGGGACTCTACACCTCGCCGTATTTGGAGACTTTCAACGAGCGAATCCAGATCAATCGAAAAAATATTTCGGACGAAGAACTAGCAAATGCGCTGGAAAAAACAAAGCTCGCTGTTGAAAAGTACATCGCAGAGGGGAATCCTGCGCCAACGGAGTTTGAAATCACGACCGCACTGGCGTACCAATATTATTTTGAGCAAGAAGTGGATTATGTCGTGCTCGAGGTAGGGCTCGGCGGGGAGCTCGATGCGACCAACACGATCGACCCAATCTTGTCTGTCATCACATCCATCAGCATCGACCATGTCGATTATCTCGGCGACGATCTTATCAAAATTGCAAGAACCAAATCCAAAATTATTAAGCAAAGTCGTCCAGCAGTGCTCTATCATCAGGCGAAGGAACTCGAGGAGCAGATACGATTGCAGGCACAGGCGATGGGTTCGGAGCTTTTTGTCACCGAGTCTGAAAAAATCGCAGCGAAAAGCAGCAGCATCGATGGACAGATTTTTGACCTCGAAGTGCTGGGCGAAAAATACGAAGACATTTTTATCCGCTTAGCGGGCGATCATCAGCAGAAAAATTTACAGACGGCGCTCACTGCGATCAAGGTGCTGGAGCGTAAAAAATTGATTCAACCAATTTTGCTTGAGCAAATCAAAGAGGCTGCCAAAAATGCCAAATGGAAAGGTCGTACCGAAATTCTTTGCAAAAAGCCGCTGACGATTCTCGATGGCGCACATAACCTTGATGGAGCGCAAGCGCTAGCGAGTTATCTGGAGAAGAATTTGCTGCATACTCCAAAAATTCTTGTCATCGGGATGCTCAAGGATAAGGACATCGAAGGCGTGGTGTCGATACTTGCGCCATTGTTCAAGCGAATTGTCATCACAGAGCCAGACAATCCACGAGCGATGGGAGCAGAAGAATTTCTGACGATATTGAAAAAATTCACGTCCGCAAAACTGGAGATTCAAAAATCCATTTCGGATGCGACTCAGTATGCGCAATCTCTTGGAGGAGAAAATGTGGCAATCATCTATGCAGGCTCGCTCTATATGATTGGTGCAGCAAGAACCAAGCTCCGTGAGATTTATGGGATTGAGGAGTAATCGAGCGAAGAGAATTTTTGATGAAAATATAAAAATTAGTGAAATTAACGCAAAAGATTTTATAAGAAAAAAATATTTAGATGAAGAAAGGAAATTATTATGAGCAATCCAATTGTAACCATGAAAATTAAAGACCGAGGAATCGTAAAAATTGAACTTTATCCGCAAATTGCACCCGAGACCGTAAACAATTTTGTTTCACTTGTGAACGAGGGTTTTTATAACGGACTGATTTTTCACCGAGTAATCCAAGGTTTTATGATCCAAGGAGGAGACCCAACCGGTACAGGAATGGGCGGACCAGGATACAAAATCAAGGGAGAATTTACTTCCAACGGCTTCCAAAATGATTTGCAGCACACACCGGGCGTGATTTCGATGGCAAGATCGATGGCGCCAGATTCTGCAGGCTCTCAGTTTTTCCTCATGACATCGACATCGCCTCATCTGGACGAAAACTATGCTGCATTTGGGATGGTCATTGAAGGATTGGAATATGTGATGGACATTGAGCGAGTCAAAACGGATATGCGTGACAAGCCGAGAGCAGATGAAGTGATGGAGGAAGTGACCGTTGAGACTTTTGGCGTAGAATATCCTGCTCCAAACAAACTGTAAGATGAAAATAACAATCAAGGCGAGAGCAAAAATAAACCTCTCGCTCGAAATACTTGGCAAAATGCAAAATGGCTACCACGATTTGCTATCGATTATGCAGAGCGTGGATATTTGTGATACAATTACAATAGAAAAAACGACTGAAATCGGTGCAGAGCAAACCCAAAAGAATCTTATCGAGTTTGCCTGCTCCATTCCTTCGCTAAACGGTGAGGATAATCTTTGCTACAAAGCGGCAGAAAAATTTTATGGTGAAACAAGAGTTGTGGGCGGCTGTAAAATATTTTTGGAGAAAAATATCCCGATGGAAGCTGGGATGGCGGGAGGGAGCACGGATGCTGCGGCAGTGCTTGCTGGCTTGAATCAGCTGTATGACTTTCCTATCGCAAAGAAAAGATTGCATCAACTAGCCAAGGAGCTCGGTGCGGACGTCCCGTTTTGTCTCTATGGAGGAACCTGCAAAGCAGAGGGAATCGGGGATGTGCTGACGCATTTGTCGCCGCTGGATTTGAAACTGCTTATTGTCAAACCTCCGAGCAATGTTTCGACGAGAGCATTGTTTGCGATTTTGGACAAAGAAGATTACTCTGATGGAAAGCGAACCCAAAACATCGTCCAAGCGATAGAGAAAATAGGTTTTGATGACAGTAGGGATAATAATTGCCTGCGATCAAATGATAGCAAGAATAACTCAGAAAAAAACAGTTGCGACGAGGAGAGCACTGAAAAAAATTGCAAGAAAAGTAAATTTGGCGAAAAAAATAGTATCGAAACAAATTACGATGACAAGAATTTTAGTGACAGAAAATTTTGCGAAGGCGAGAATCATAACACTCATAAAATAATATACAAAAATATGTTCAACGGAATGTATCGCAAGAGCCTTCATTTTGCGCCAGAGATGGAAGAAATCATCGAGCAATTGGAAAACTTTGGCTGCAAAAAAGCACTGATGTCTGGCTCGGGTTCGACGGTGTTTGGGATTTTTGAGGACGAGGGCAAACTCGATGTGGCAGAAAAATTCTTCTCGAGCAAATACGAAAAAGTTTTTCGAACTAAAACTGCGAAAGAATCGCTGACATTTTGCGAAGAATAATTTCTTGAAAGAAATGGGATAAAAGTTCATTGAGAAATTTGAAAAAATTGGCGCAGCGGCAACTAATGGATGATTCGAACGGTAAGTGGTAAAGCGAGTGGAGGAAGTATGAATATAGGAATAATGTTTGGCGGAAAATCGGCGGAGCATGAGGTGTCGTGCATCTCGGCGCTTTCGATTGTGAACAATATTGATCGAGAAAAATACAATCCTGTGTTGATTGGGATTACCAAAACCGGGCAGTTCAAATATTACAATTCGGACTTGGAACATCTCAAAAATGGTTGCTGGGAAGATCATGCGAGCTCTGCAAAAGTAGATTTGCTCGGAGCAGATGGCTCGGTGGCGATTTATGATACAGAGAAAATTATTTTGGACTGTATTTTTCCCGTGTTGCACGGACCATTTGGCGAAGATGGAAAACTCCAAGGAATTTTGGAGTATGCGCAGATTCCATACGTTGGCTGTGGCGTGCTCGCATCGGCACTTTGTATGGACAAGGCGATTGCAAAAGAAATTTTTGACTCGCAAAGCATTCCGCAAGCGAGATATGTGATTTTTCAGCAGGATGAATCGCTGGATGTTTTGCGCAAGAAACTTTCGGATTTTTCGTTCCCAGTTTTTGTCAAACCAGCGAATATGGGCTCGAGCGTTGGAATCACCAAAGTGACGGATATGTCGCAACTTGAAGCAGCAGTTTTGGAGGCGATGAAGTTCGACCGCAAAATTGTGGTGGAAGAGGGCATTGATGCACGAGAGATCGAAGTCGCTGTTTTTCAAAATGGCAAGGAGACGATTGTGTCGGAGCCAGGTGAGCTGATGGTCAATGACGATTTTTATGCATACGACACAAAATACAAAAAGAACAATACGACTTGGCAGATTCCAGCGGATTTACCAGCAGAAATTTCGCAAGAGATCAAGCAAATTGCGAAAGAAGTTTTTGATCTGATGAATTGTCGAGGCATATCGAGAGTGGATTTTTTTGTCGATAGAAAGAGTAAGAAGATTTTTTTGAACGAAATCAATACGCTGCCAGGTTTTACGGAAATTAGTATGTATCCGAAGCTTCTTAACCATGTAGGCATTTCGTATCAGAATATTATCAGCGGGTTAATCGACCTTGCGATGGAGGATTATGAACAAAAGAGATAAAGCGATCGGCGTTTTTGATTCGGGTCTTGGGGGCTTGACCGTGTTCAAGGAAATTACCAAGGTGCTTCCGAATGAAGAAATCATCTATTTTGGCGATACGGCAAGAGTTCCCTATGGTTCTCGTTCTTCGGAAACCGTAACAAAATATACTTTTCAGTCGATCAATTTTTTGCTAGAAAATAATGTAAAAGCGATCGTGATAGCGTGCAACACAGCGAGCGCAAGAAGTCTCGCCGCAGCGCAGGAGCGATACAATATTCCAATAATCGGTGTGATCAAACCAGGAGCGTCAGGCGCAATCCAAACGACGAAGAACAAACGAATCGGCATCATCGGGACGGCAGGGACGATCAACTCCAAAGCGTATGAGCAAGAAATTTTTCAGCGAGATCCGCATGCCGAGGTTTTTGCCAAAGCATGTCCGCTCTTTGTACCGATTGTTGAAGAGGGCTGGGGCAATACCAAGGTTGCCGAGCTGACGGCGAGAGAATATCTGGAATATTTTTCGGACAAAGATATCGATACGCTCGTGATGGGCTGTACGCATTACCCAATTTTGCACGACACGATTTATAAAGTGACCGAGGGCAAAATCAATTTGATCAACCCAGCGGTCGAAACCGCACTAAGACTCAAGCAGCTCTTGGAGCAAACATCGCTGCTGTATTGTGGCGAGCGGGAAGTGGAGCACAAATTTTTTGTTTCCGACTTGCCGGAGCGATTCCAAAAGCTCGGGGAAGAGTTTTTGAATCATCCATTTGAAAATGTTTCGCTTGTGGAGATTCAACGATACTAAACTTGCAGTTTTCCAATATTTTTGATATGATATACAGATATTGTAAAGAGGTGATTTAATTGGAAAATGTGATGATAAATATACGAACTGTGCAATACGATAACGCCAGCAAAGAGCAGGACGTAATCGAACTTCGCACGGAGGGAAAATACTACAAGAAAAATGATGCGAGCTACCTCATTTACGAGGAGAGCGAGCTGTCGGGCTTGCTCGGGACGACGACCAAAATAAAAATCAAAGACAATCAAGTGGAGCTTCGAAGAATTGGCGAGCACCAATCGTCCATGTCTTTTCAAAAAGATCGCCGTTTCCAAAGCATCATGGCGACGCCAGCTGGGAATATTCCGCTCGAGATCATGACGAATAATGTGACCTTTGACGAATTGATGGATCCATTTTCGCTCAAGCTCGAATTTGATTACAGCATTGCGCTCAAAGGATTGTTCCAAGGGAAAAATACGATTTGTATTGAAGCCACTCAAAAAAAATAGGAGGAAGTATGCCTGCAAAAAAAGCTCTTGAAACCATCAAGAGAGAGGGTCTGATCCAAAATGGGGATAGGATTTTAGTTGCATTGTCTGGTGGAGCGGATTCTGTAACTTTGCTTCATATTCTAAAAAATCTTGAAAAAGATTTGGATATCGAAGTATTTGCAGCGCATCTCAATCACCAAATACGTGGCGCTTCGGCGCATGGCGATGCACTTTTTTCGTATCGCTTCTGCAAAGAAATAGAAGTGCCATGTTTTTTGCGTTCAATCGACGTGCCAGCGATTGCGAAAGAAAAGAAGCTGACGATGGAAGAGGCTGCTCGAGAAGCAAGATACTCGATGCTTTTTGAGCTGAAAAAAAGATTTCGCATCGATAAAATTGCACTCGCACACAATCTCGATGACCAAGCAGAAACTATTTTGATGCGTATTTTAAGGGGAACGGGTCTGAATGGTCTCAAAGGAATCGAATATAAGCGAGAAGACGGATTGATTCGTCCGCTGCTCGACCTCAAACGATACGAGATTGAAGAATATTGCGAGCTGCAAAAGTTACGCTACCAGACAGACGAAACGAATCTCGAGAATATATACACGAGAAACAAAATTCGTTTGGAGCTATTGCCATTTATCGAGGATCATTTTGCTTGCAACATCAAAGAAATTCTTTCGAGAATGGCGTATGGATTGCGTGAGGACGGCGAATATCTTGAGATTGAATCGAAAAAAATCTACGACGATCTTCACATTGATGTAGAAGATTATGCGGTCAAATTTGAAATGGAAAATTTGGAAAATCTTCCAAGCTCCATCGTCAAAAGATTGCTGCGCTATGCGTACGCACAGTTGCTGGGTAGTGCAGAGGGACTCGAATTTATTCATCTGGAAGATGCCATTCGAATCATCCACAATCCAAAAAACGAATTGATGCTCAATTTTCCTCGGGGGGTTATTTTAGAGAAAAAAGGGTACAATTTGTATATTACCAAGCGAGCGATTGATCAAGAGAGCATCATTTTTGAACACGAAATTATTTTTGATGGAGTGACAAAGATCCCAGAACTTGATCTGGAAATTGAAGCTCGTGTGATGAGCAAAGAAAAATGCAAATTGCTTTCTTCGGGAACAAATATCAAGGCGTTTGACTTGGACAAGATCAAAGGAACGCTGATGGTTCGTGGACGAAAAGTCGGCGATCGAATCAAACCGCTGGGGTTTTCGGGAACCAAAAAGCTCAAAGATATTTTTATCGACAAAAAAGTTCCGCAAATGCAGCGTGCAAGGACACCGATTTTTTGCGACGATGAAAAAATCATTTGGGTGGTCGGATACGAAATCAGCGATGAATCAAAAATTGACGAAAGTACCAATCAAGTGGTACGAATTACCATAAAGCAAATGAAAAGTGAATAATAGGAGGATAAGGGATTTTGAATAAAATGTTTCGTGGCGCACCATTTTATATCGTGATGATCGTGCTGATTGTCGTGATACTAAAATTTATGAACACGCCAACCACAACGGTAACAGATCTGAGTTTCTCGGAATTTTATCAAAAACTTGAGACAAAACAGATCACAGAAATTAATATTGTCGATTTTAGCGTAACGGGAACGTTCAAAGAGGGCGACAAAACACAGGATTTTTCGACTTACATTCCGTACGCAATCCGCAGCGAGCATCTTTCGGACATCGTAATGGAGCAGGCAAAGACAGGCGATCTAAAAGTGATTGCAAGCAAAGCACCGCAGCAATCGTGGGCGATTAATTTGATTCCGACGATCTTGATGGTCGGCGCACTGGCGGTCGTATGGTATCTGATGCTGCAGCAATCGCAGGGCGGTGGCTCGAAGGTGATGGGCTTTGGAAAATCCAGAGCCAAAAGACATCGTGAGGACGCACAGCAAAAAATTACGTTCAAAGATGTTGCTGGACTTGATGAAGAAAAAGAAGAGCTGGAAGAAATTGTCGATTTTCTAAAACAGCCAAAAAGATATACGGACATCGGCGCGAGGATTCCAAAAGGAGTTCTGCTCGTTGGGCCTCCAGGAACAGGAAAAACCTATTTGACCAAAGCGGTCGCAGGAGAGGCGGGTGTTCCGTTCTTCTCGATTTCGGGTTCGGACTTTGTCGAAATGTTTGTCGGAGTCGGAGCGTCTCGTGTGCGAGACTTGTTTGAAGAATCCAAGAAAAATGCGCCATGCATCGTGTTTATCGACGAGATTGACGCAGTGGGTCGTCGTCGTGGAGCAGGACTTGGCGGCGGACATGACGAGAGAGAGCAAACGCTCAACCAATTGCTCGTTGAGATGGATGGATTTGGCGTGAACGAGGGAATTATTATCATGGCGGCGACCAACCGCGCGGATATTCTGGATCCTGCGCTGCTTCGTCCAGGTCGTTTTGACCGTCAGATTATGGTTGGCGCACCGGATGTCAAAGGCAGAGAAGAAATTCTCAAAGTGCATTCCAAAAACAAACCGCTTGCGGATGATGTAAACTTCAAAGAGCTTGCAAAGGGAACGCCAGGATTTACACCTGCGGACATCGAAAACTTGATGAACGAGGCGGCGCTTTTGACCGCTCGAAAAAAAGCAACAAAAATTGATAAAACGACAATCGAAGAGGCGATTACGAAAGTGATTGCTGGCGTAGCAAAAAAATCTCGCATCATCAGTGAGAAAGAAAGAATCCTCACTGCATATCATGAGGCGGGACATGCGGTGGTTGCGACATTGCTTCCAAATACAGACCCAGTTCACCAAGTAACAATTGTGCCAAGAGGAATGGCGGGCGGATTTACGATGATTCTGCCAGAGGAAGATCGTTACTACAGAACAAAAACCGATCTCAAAGAGGCGATGGTGCATCTACTCGGCGGACGTGTTGCAGAAAAATTGATGCTGGAAGATATTTCAACTGGCGCGAGCAACGACCTCGAGCGTGTGGCACAAATTGCCCGCAGTATGATTACTCGATATGCGATGAGCGACAATCTCGGAGCGATGGCATTCACCGATTCAGGAGACGAAGTATTCCTCGGCAAAGATTTTGCAACGAGAAAAAGCTACTCCGAAGAAGTGGCATCGAAAATTGATGAGGAAATCAAAGTCCTTGTAGACGAGGCGTACGAAATGACGCTGAAATTGCTCAGCGAGAACAAAGACAAACTCGAACTCGTTGCCAAAGCGCTGCTCAAGTACGAAACACTCGATGCAGCACAGTTTATGAAAGCGTACAATGGAGAACTCGATCTTAGCGATGAGGACGCTGCCGTGGAAAATCCAAAAGAAAAATTTGAAGAAGCAAATGTTCCGCTCGCAGAAGTAGTAGAGAGCGCAGAAAATCTGAGCGATGCAGCAACGGTTGCGACTGAAGTGGAAAGTTCTGTGGAAACAACGGATAATTCTTCAAATTCAACATTATAAAAGAACAAATGAAAAAATAACACACAAAAAGCACGGGCGACCGTGCTTTTTGAATATGCAAAATGATATTATTAATTGAATAAGCCGAAATCGAACAAACAGCAATGACGAGGTAAAAAATTTCTACGCCGAAGCGGTTTGTTTTTCAGGAAGTTGTGCAATGATGATTGCGACGAATATTAGCACGCAGCCGAGCACTTCTCGAATGGAGAGGGTTTCGCTGAGCAAGAGCATTCCTGCGAGAACGGCAAACACGGACTCCAAACTCAAGATGAGTGAAGCAATCGTCGGATCGGTGTCTTTTTGGGCGATGATCTGGAGTGTGTACCCGACACCGCTGGACATAATCGCCGCATAGAGAATCGGAACCATCGCCTCGATTACTTCGGACAGCTCAAATGTTTCAAAGAACAACATCGCAAACAAATTGGCAGCGCCGCAAACAAAAAACTGGATGCAGGACATTTTTACGCCGTCGACTTTTGGTGAAAAATGATCGATGACCAAAATATGCAGTGAAAAGAAAATGGCGCAGATTGCAATCAGCATATCGCCGAAGCCTATATCAAATGAGCCTGGCTTGATGGACAGATAATAGAGCCCAATCGCAGCAAGTACAACGCAAAACCAAACTTTTTTGCTGACCTTTTTGCCGAGGAACAAGCCGATGATCGGCACGATGACAACATATAAGGTAGTGATAAATCCTGCCTTGCCTGCCGTCGTGTACTGGACGCCCTTTTGCTGAAAGTATCCTGCGACAAAGAGAGCGAGTCCGCAGACAATTCCGCCGATGATCAAAGTTTTTTTGTCACCAGAGTTTTCGTTTTGTTCCTGCGATTTATTTTTCAAAAACGGAATGACCGCCAACAAAAATAAACCAGCGATGATATTTCGTACACCGTTGAATGCAAGTGGGCCGAGATGATCACCGCCCATCGATTGCGCCACAAATGCTGAGCCCCAAATGATCGATGTGAGCAGCAGCATCAAATTTCCTTTTAATTTTTTACTCATAAACATCTCCTTCTTGTGATTGAATCATCTTATCATATTGTACTCAAAAAATCAATTCATCTGATGCAAGAAGAAAGAACCGTTTCAAAGTTTTTTGCTTGCGATTACAAAGTGTTTTTCAAAAAGTAATTTGGATTGCAATTAGGGATAAAAAAATTTTTGCTTTTGTTTTGATCGTATTGCCCAAACATTTGACATTTTGAGACTTTCGCAATATAATGTTTGTGTAGAATGGAGTATTTATGAGAAAAATTTATAACACAAAGCAAAAAGCGATTGTACTAGAAAAGATTCGAGCAAATGAAGGGAGACATTTCTCGGTCGAGGAGATCTATTTACAATTGGTTGGCGATGGGCACAATTTGGGTAAAGCGACCGTATATCGCCATATTAACGAGCTCCAAAAAGATGGAGTGATCAAAAAATTTGTTACGGAGCATGGAAAAAGCGCTTGCTACGAATATGTTGGAAAGAACAATGTAGCGAGCTATCATTTCAAATGCACAAAGTGTAACGAGCTGTTTCACATTCAATGCGAGTCACTCGATCATTTGCAGGAGCATATGCTGAGCGAGCACGGCTTTGACATTGACGACACCAAAATGGTTTTCTTGGGCACTTGCAAAGGCTGTCGAGAAAAAAATAATTCGTAAAGCAAACCTAAGGACTTCCTTGGGTTTTTTATAAGGAAGATTATGGCAAAAAAAGAAGTGAAAAAGAAAAGCGCTGCAAAAACGCCGAGCCCAAAATCGGGCGCAAACAAAACGAGCGCAAAACAAAATACGAGAAAAAAAGCTGGGCGAAAGAAGAATAATTCTTTCCGAAACCAGAATCTTGTTGCGCTCTTCTTGCTGATTTTTGGGATGGTATTCTTGCTGTCGATTATGACCAGTGCGCTTGGCACGGTCGGCGTTGGCATCAAATCGGTGCTCCTCGGACAGTTTGCGGGAATCGCTACGCTGGCATCGCTGGCGATGATTATTGTCGGGGCGGCGAGGCTGGTTTACAGCTCCAAATTTGAGCTCGACGACATTCCGACGATGCTGCCGATTCTTTCGTTTTTTGGATGCACGATTTTTTATGGTGCGATTCATTTGGCAAAATTCCAGGCAATCAGCCCGAGTATGGATAGCATCAAAACCGTGTTTGTGCAGTCGATCGTCGGCGAGAACATCGGCATCTTTCCATATTTGATTTCGTACGGACTGTTCACGACAATTGGTCGAACGGGCATGTTTTTGCTCTCGATTTCGATTTTCTTGTTCATCATCGTGTTTTATTTCAAGATGTCTTTCTCCAAAATCGGGGATGCCAGCATCGCACTCGCTGCCGAGGGGAAAAAGGTAGCGCAAGGTCTTGGCAAAAAAACAATGGACTACATCACGGTGGACGATGATGAAGAGCAACCGAAAAAAAGAAAACTGTCGATGGCTGACCGTGAAAAGCTCGATGAGACAGTAATTGAACAAAAATATGGCTTCTTAGAAAGATACCGCTCGGAGATTGCGGAGTTTACCGAGTTTGGCTCATCCAGCGAAAAAGAAGATACGAATGAAAAAAATTCGTCGATGAGCAAAAATACTGAAAACAATAATACGGAAAATAATATAGAGCATAGCATAGAAGAAAATGATGCGAGAAACCTAGGGGAAGCAATAGAAAACTCATATCGTAGAGAAATGGGCGAGGGAGATTCGAATTTTATTTCAACTGCGGACGAATCTGCGCCTAGAATTTATATTCATGATGGAAGCCACTTGAGTGAATCAAGCGATTTCGCAAAAGATTCATCGGAGAATAATTTTTCGAAAAAGCAAATTCCGAATTCTGCCGAGGAAAGAATTTCTAGCCGATTTGGGATACTTTTGGATGAGTCGGACAAGGAGAATGGCGAGACCAAAGTGTTCCACAATTTAGCCGATCAGATTCGACAAGCAGAACAAAAATTGTCCTCGGGTGGTGCAGACAACTCATCGGGAACAGCTTATGATGAGCAGCAGAGATCGGATACACCATTGC
>JBHBDS010000120.1:0-2956 GCA_041784625.1 Filifactoraceae bacterium | reverse complement strand
TTTGAATGTCATACTCTTCAATGAGTGATGCAATGATGTTTCTTTTGCCCTCGGTGAGAGGTTTTACTTTGTACACTTCTTTTTTCTTTGCCATAACAAATAGCCTCCTATGGTATTTTGATTCCACCATAAAAGGCTATATATTTTTACAGACTTTTTTTCACAGTCTCTTTGACCTCAAAAAATGGTGCTGCTGAACGAGAAAATCTCATTTAGCAACACCATTTTTTATTGTATAAATTTTTTACTACAAATTTTTTACCATCATCTCACGCATTTTTCTCATGCACTTTTCTCGTGCAAAGAAAAGTTTTCTGGAATTATTTCATTTCTTTGATGACGATCACGGTTTTGGTCTCGTGATCCCACAGAATATCTTTGCCTTGTTCGAGGCCGAGTGCTTTTGCCACATTGCTGATGGACAGGTTCGTTCTGCCTTGTGTGAGCACTGGGAGCACATCGCTTTGTACTTCTTTGCCATTGACTTTCATGGTGAGGCTATTGATTGGCACGATGATTTCGTTCTTTTCATCGAGGAGTGTCACGATTTTTTCTGTTGCATTCCATTTGACCTCAAGTCCGAGAACTTCGCCGACGTAGCGTAGTGGAACCATGGTTCTTCCATTTTCAATAAATGGAGCAAGAGCCATTGCGATTGTTTTGGTTGAACTATTTTCTGTGACGGTGATATTTTGCGATCCGATGCGGAATTTGAATTCTTGAGTTTTGTCGGATTTTACAGCTTCTTTCTTATCAGAATCTGGGCGAACCGAAGAGTAGGACGATCCGCCGCCACCGCTTCCTCCACCCGAGCTTGGAGTAGATGGTTCAGTCGGTACTTCTGGAATGATCGGCTGCGTAGGTTTTGGAAGCTCATTTGGAGCTGGAGTCGTTGTATCTTCAGGAATTACTACAGCATCGTCGTTGAAAGTGTCTTTAGCTGCAATTTTTAGACGCTTGATGTCTTCACTGGAAATTGCAAGGGAACCAAGAGCTGCCAATTCACCGTCGATGCTTCCTGATTGCTTCGCAGTGAGTGTCGTATCGTCGTAGGTCGCTGCTGCAGAAGCTTCCCTTAATTGGATCGCTTGGCGAGCGCCCTTGATTTCGATGATCCCACCTTGGATAAAAATATTAGCTGACGTAGAAATGCCATCGGTATCTGTGGAATCCCCTGTGGACTCAAGTCGCAATGTTCCTCCATGGATGGTTAGTGAGCCAATAGTGTCCACTTTTATTGCTGCAGATCCCGTTGCGAACTCATCGCTATCTCTGGATGAAGCAGTTGCATTGATTGCTCCGCCTCTAATAATATGACCATCGTCAATACCAGATGTTCCTCCACCTAATATTATTGCATAACTATTGTAACCTTTTCCAGCGTGGGCATAGATTGCGGATTGGTCGTCAGCGTCAACGCCCAGTATCAGTTTGCCAGTGTTTACATCAATTCCAGTGCTTTCTTCGAAGTTGCTTCCAGTAGCTATTGCGCTAACAATAGAGTTGTTGGTTATGGTCAAATCGCCACTTACAAAAAGCCCTCTGAAAGTTCTGTTGCTGGTGGTATCGATTCGAAGAACGGATTGGTTATCGATTGTGGCGAAGCCTGGTATGACCGAAGATCCACCCGTACTCAATTTTAATATCATTACTACCGTGTTTTCGTCCGAAACAGCAGAGCCAGCCTTTGCTTTTCTGGTTGATTGATCCATTGTCAATGAAAGACAGCGGATGGCCTGTGTTTTTTTCTTCGCATCTCCCGCTACTGCTGTAATCTCGGAGTTTGTTGTTGAAATGCTACTTCCGACAAAAACAGCAATAGATTCTTTGGAGTTCATGGAATCTGAGGTCGCATTAACGGTCGAATCCTCTGATGTTAATGTGGAGCAATAAATCGCGTAGGATAGCCCATTTGGTGCTTCTGCGGAGTAGGCGTTAATGGTGGAGCTCCCTTCCATTTTGATGTCCATTGAATCGATCGCTATAGAATCCTTATTCGCTGCGTTTCCAGCAGTTGCGTTAATGGTGGAGTTTTCAAACATGTCGATGTCAGCGCATGATAATGCATAGGAATTTTGACCTGCATTTCCAGCGCTTACATTTATGGAAGATTCATTTATTAGCTTGATTTCATTGCACCTTAATGCCATCGAGCTGTCGTCTGCATTTCCAGCACTTGCATGGATGGTGGACTTATCGTTCATTGTAACATTTCCAACTGACATTGCAACGGATTCTTTGCTTGCATCGGAAGATTTTGCATGAATCGTCGAGTTTTTCAACGAAATTTGTTTATTGCTATTGATTGCTTTGGAGTCCCCATTAGTCGCCTTCGCAGCATATACCGTAAGCGTCGAGTTTTCTAATTCAGCACTTTTGACCTTCGAGATGCCAATTACGTTTTCGGCTTGGACAGTATAAATGTTTAGGTTACTGTTTTTTAGATTTAGCTCTTCGCCAGTTTTTATTGCATGAATATTTTTATACCCTGTCCCACGGAAGCTAATGTTGAGCGTACCATCCTTTACGTTAACAGTGGAATCTTCTTCAGAATAGATTCCATAGCTATTGTCCTTTATGGAGTTTGCCTGAGTAATGCTGTTGTTTCCTTTCCAGTTGATGTTTACATTAATGCCCTTAATAACAATCGCTGCGGAAGCAGATGGCTCGGATGCGTCATCGATTACAGCAGTTGCATCCACAGGCACGAGATTCACGTTTTCGAAGTTCAGATGTGCTTCATTAGGATCACCATCGCCATCGGTATCGACCAGAACAAAATGTACCGTGCCGCCACCGATTTGAACGGGATCGGAATCATTCTTGATCTTTACAAGTTCTGTACCATTGCTGACCCAGACATAATAATCGGCAGCAAAGGATGGCATCGTCATTGCCAAGTTCACCATTGCAAAAATCGAAAAGATCAGCAAATAGCTAACAATTTTTCTTTCGT
>JBHBDS010000119.1:0-8934 GCA_041784625.1 Filifactoraceae bacterium | reverse complement strand
TAAAGATAATTATTCAAAACGTTTTGCAAAAAAAATAATTTTGTGCGATAATTAAAGCGATGAATATTTTTTGAGGAAAAGCTCATTAAAAATTTGGAATTTCAGGAAAAAAATATGATTTTTGTAAAGACAAACAATGTGGAGGAGACGGTAAAGCTCGGCGAACTCCTTGGCAGTTTTGCGCAAAAAGGAGATTGCATCTGCCTGGATGGCGATCTCGGCGCGGGCAAGACGCATTTGACGAAGGGGATCGCAATCGGACTTGGGATCGATGAGGAGATCACGAGCCCGACTTTTACCATCGTGCAGGAATATGAATCATCTCTGCCGCTATTTCATTTTGATTGGTATCGTCTGGCGGATGAGGATGAGCTGTATGCGATGGGATTCTCGGATTATGGACGCAGAGGTGGCGTGATGGTCATCGAATGGGCGTACAATATTCCTTCGGCGCTACCAAAAGATTATTTGCATATCCGAATTTCGTACGGCGAGAGTGAGGACGAGCGTGTGCTTTGTTTTGAAGCCAATGGCAAACGGGCGCAGGAGCTGGCGAAAATAGCCGCAGAAAAAATCCGATAAATAAAAGGAAATTATCGTTGCAAAACTTATCAGTGGATGTGACAGAGAAAGAATAGCATAACGAAACAAATTGCATAACAAAACAAACAGCACAGGACAAATGGAGAGTAGTTGCTATTTGCAGAGGATGACTTTGTTTTTGTCTGTAGCTTTTTTTCAAAACAATCTTATTGAAATAATGTTTTGTGACACAGAAGTTTTGGGTGGACAGAATAAAGTAGCATTTGTTTTATCATTAGGAGAATAGAATGAAAATTTTTGCACTAGATACTTCATCGTCGGTGCTTGCGCTGGGGATGATGGAGGATGATCAGATTCGTGGCGAGTTGATGCAGAACAAAGCATTGACGCACAGTGAGCATCTGATGCCGCATATTGACTATCTGCTGTCGTCTTTAGAAGAAAATGTGCGAGAAATGGATTTGTTTGCGACGACGATTGGCCCAGGTTCTTTTACGGGAATACGAATCGGCGTGGCAACGGCAAATGCGTTTGCGCTGGCATCGGGCAAAAAAGTCGTGGGAATCTCGACGCTCGAGGCTTTGGCATATAATTTTGAGCACAGCGATGCGATCATCATCACGACGATGTATGCGCAGCGTGAGGATTATTATCGAGGAATCTATCGCTTTGAGGATGGAGAGCTCGTGGTGATCGAAGAAGAAGCGGCGGTTGCAAAGGATGATATTTTGCAGGAGGCAAGTCTTTTTGCGGATGCAGAGGTGATTATCGCTGGCGAGCTAGCGGATGCGCTTCGACTGGATCACTGGAGCCAATTGCAAAATCAAAACGATGATACAGTTTTTTTGCAAAACGAAAAAGCTTCCAATAATGATTCATTTGAAAAATCGATTGCGGATATAAAAAATTTTTCAAGGAAATTCAAGATTGTGACGGACTATGGTATTATCCAAATTGCCAATGCAGTCGATAACCATATAAGAGGTGGTGTACTATGCCATATTGCGAGGAAACGTTTTTCTCAAGCAATGGATGTTGTGACGCCAGTATATATTCGCAAACCGCAAGCTGAGGTTCAATACGAGGAAAACCAGCGAAAAAACGAGGAATCGCATGGATAATTTGAGATTTTTGGCAATGAATACGGAGCATGTGGATCGTGTTTATCGGATTGAGGAGGAATCGTTTTTTACGCCGTGGAGCAAACAATCGATTCGCTCGGAGATCAATAATCCGATTGGACGATACGTGGTGCTGTGTGATGGAGCAGAGGTGGTCGCTTATGGAGGATTTTGGATTGTCCCTCCTGAAGCGAATATCAATAATATTGCGGTCGCGCCAGAGCATCGTGGCAAGCATTTGTCCAAAATGCTGATGAACCATCTAATGGAGATGGGTCGCAATGAGGGCGCAAAGGAAATGTACTTGGAAGTTCGCAGCAGTAATTATGTGGCGCAAAATTTGTATCGCTCGCTCGGTTTTAAGATGATTGGTCTACGCAAAGGATACTACGTGGACACGGACGAGGATGCAATTGTGATGCGCTGTGAATTGTAGAAGAGGAAACGGATTGAAAAAAATACTTGCAATAGAGACCAGCTGCGATGAAACATCGGCGGCGGTCATAGTAGATGGAAGAAAAATTCTTTCCAACATCGTCTCGACACAGATTGAGATTCACAAAAAATTTGGTGGCGTCGTGCCTGAGGTGGCATCTCGCAACCATGTGGTGGACATCAATCCCGTGATTGAGAAAGCACTTTTGGAGGCGGATACGAAGCTGGACGAATTGGATGCGATTGCAGTGACTTATGGGCCAGGGCTTGTGGGTGCGCTGCTCGTAGGACTTTCGACGGGCAAAGCGCTATCGTATGCGCTGGGTATTCCGCTGATTGGCGTCAATCATATCGAAGGACATATCGCAGCGAATTATTTGGCATTTGAAGAACTCAAGCCGCCATTTGTCGCACTGATTGTCTCGGGTGGACATACGCATATCGTCGAGGTTGTCGATTACAATTCGTATCACATTTTGGGTCGCACCAAGGATGATGCGGCGGGCGAGGCGTATGACAAAATCGCACGTGCGATGGGGCTTGGCTACCCAGGCGGTCCGCTGATTGACAAGCTGGCAGGGGAAGGTCAGCCGACGATTGATTTTCCAAGAGCGATGCGAGGGGAGGGCTATGATTTTAGCTTCTCGGGTCTCAAGTCGGCAGTGCTCAATTATCTCAATAGCAAAAAAATGAAAGAATAGATGGTCGACAAAGCGGAAGTCGCTGCCTCATTTCAGCAGGCGGTTGTTGACATCTTGGTGAGCAAGAGCATTCAGGCGACGCTGGATAAAGGCTATCGCACGCTCGTGCTCTGTGGAGGCGTTTCGGCAAACTCGATGCTTCGAAAAACGGCACAGGAGGAAGCGGACAAGAATCATATCTCGCTTTATTATCCGCCGCTTGCGCTTTGTACGGACAATGCGGCGATGATCGGCTCGGCAGGATTTTTTCGATGGCAAGATGGCAAGGTGGACAGCCTTGCGCTAAGTGCGAAGCCGAATCTTAAAATTGGGGATTAAGAGGAAAGAATATGGATGTTTATTTGGCAAGGCAGCCGATTTATGATGCGATGAGGAGATTATCCGCATATGAACTCCTATATCGTGAGAGTGAAAAAAATCATTTTTCAGGAAATATTGATGAGAACAAAGCAACCGAATTTTTGGTGTCTGATGCGATTACCGTGTTTGGGCTAAAGAGCATCACCAATGGAAACCGAGCATTCATCAATTTTACGAGACAGCTTTTGCTTAACGGATTTGCGCTGCTGCTCTCTCCTGATGAGGTCGTCGTAGAGATTCTCGAGAATGTTGCAATCGACGAAGATGTGATCATGCAGGTTGCGGAACTGAAGGATCGTGGCTACACCATTGCGCTGGATGATTACACAGGCGATCCGCAGTTTGATGATATTATGAGATATGTTGATATTATCAAAGTAGATTTTGCGGCGAATGATCGTGCAAAATTGGTGGAGTTTTCCGAGCGATTTGGCAAGAGCAAACAAAAGTTGCTTGCGGAGAAGATTGAAACAGAAGAAGAGTTTTTGTTTGCGGTGCAAAATGGTTACGAGCTATTCCAAGGCTATTATTTCTCCAAGCCGAATATGGTCAAAGGAACTTCGGTTAAGGTGGATGCCAGCGGATATACGACCATCATTATGGAGCTGAGCCGAATGGAGCCAGACTTCAATACGATGGCAAAAGCCATTCGAATCAACCCAGGTTTGACCTACAAATTGTTGCAATATATCAATACGCTCAAGTTTATGCAAAGACAACCAGTGACCTCGATTCAGATGGCGCTGATTACGATGGGGCTCAATGAGGTGCGTCGATGGATTCTGTTGATTATGGCTCGAGAGTTTGCGCTCGAGGGTCGAGATGAGCTGATCAAGACGGCATTTATCCGAGGTGTTTTTGCCGAAAAACTGGCTCGTCGTGTCGATGAAATGCAACCCCGTGCACATGAGGCGTTTTTAATGGGATCTTTCTCGATGATGGACTCGATCACTGGTGCGATGATGAGCGATCTACTAGGCGATATACCAATCGCAGACGACGTAAAAGAAGCACTGCTTGGGGAACAAAATAATTTTAGACAGCTGCTGGATTTTGTGAGTAATTATGAAAACGGGAATTGGGAAGAAATCTATAATCATTTGGTAACATATAAGTTGGACAGAGAATCAGTGATTCGTTTGTATTTGGAATGTGTTGTGTACACTGATTTGCTATTTAACAACAACCCCGACGAATAAGTAAGGGAGATCCTATGGATGTATTCATCGCAAGACAACCGATATTCGATGTCACACGCAGCTTAATGGCATACGAGCTACTCTACCGTGAAAACGAGGAGAGCACCAAGTTTGGCAACATCGATGGAAGCACAGCAACCAGTATTTTGCTATCCGATGCGCTCACCGTATTCGGACTCGAAAATATCACCAATGGCAAGTTGGCATTTATCAACTTCACTAGAAAGTTGATCATGGATGACTTTGCTTTGGTGTGCTCACCAGAAGAAGTTGTCATTGAAATCGTCGAGGATACCTATATTGACGATGTTCTGATCGAAAAATTGAAATCGCTCAAACAACTAGGCTTTCGAATTGCGCTCGATGATTATATCGGCGATGGGCATTACGATCGCCTGATCGAGCATGCAGACATCATCAAAGTCGACTTTCTAGGTATGCCACTCGAACAGCGTGAAGCCATTGCAAAAAAATTCGCAGGCACAGGCAAAACTTTGCTTGCGGAAAAAGTGGAGTCTGCGGAAGACTTTGAACATGCGTTGAAACATAAATACACACTATTCCAAGGTTATTTCTTGTCCAAGCCAAAGACCATGAGCAAAAAAACGCTCAATATTCATCCAGGGAGCTATGTGCAGATTATTCGTGAGCTGGGAAAGAACGAACCCGACTTTAATAATCTTACGGAGCTTGTCAAACGAAATGTCGGGCTGACCTATAAGCTGCTGCAGCATATCAACACGCTCCGTTACTTCCGATATTTCAGAGTAAAATCCATTCGAATGGCACTGGTGACGCTCGGGCTTGACGAGATTCGTCGATGGGTGCTGCTGATGATGGCGCGAAATCTCGGACGCAGAAACAATGAAGAGCTGATTAAGATTGCCTTTATCCGAGGTCTTTATGCGGAGCGAATCTCGATGCACACGAGACAGCGTAATCGTAACAACGAAGTATTTATCATGGGAATGTTTTCGATGATGGATATTATTGCGGAGATGGACATCAAAGAAGCGCTACGAGATATGCCGCTGGAGAAAGACATCGTCGGCGCAATCCTCGGGGACGAAGAAAGCGAGATGTTCTATCTGCTTGACTTTGTAATTTCTTACGAACAAGGGGATTGGGAAAAAATTGGGAAGTATGAAGAGATGATCCAGATGACCCGTGAAGAGATGGCGCAATGTTATTTTGATTGCATCATCTACACAGACCAATTGTTCGAGACAATACCAGATTAATGTGTCCCAGAGTTGTGCTTTGTGGAAGCGAAAATGATAGTTTGACAAATATCCTGGCTATTGAAAAATAGTTGGGATATTTTTGAATCTTTTCAATAAGGAAAAAGTGGAGACAAGTTGAACAAAAAACGTTGAAATTTTCTTGACACAAAGAACGTTTTACAATAACATTAGAATAACAGTAAAATGCGAAGGAGGAAGTATGAACCAAGTATATTCTGGCGTGGCGATTGCTGTAGCAATTGTCCTAGTAATCGTGGCAATCGGTGGATACCAAGTGTACAAAACGAAGCCAAAAATTTCAAAATCAGAGCAAAAACGCAAAAAAAGAAATAGAAGATAATCTTAGAAGGAGCGTATGATTTTTCATACAAAAAAACAATGAAAATAATTTGCACACAAAATTACGAACAAATGAGCCAAAGAGCGGCGAATATGATTGCGGCGCAAGTGATTCTAAAGCCTAATGCGGTGCTTGGACTCGCAACAGGTTCGACACCGATTGGCACATATAAAGAGCTGATCACAAAAAATAAAAATGGCGAAGTGGATTTTAGCCAAATCAAGACGGTGAATCTCGACGAATACGTTGGGCTGCCTGCGGACAACGATCAGAGCTATCGATATTTTATGAATCACAATCTGTTTGATCATGTGAATATCGACAAAGAAAACACCAATGTGCCAAATGGACTCGCAGCAGATCCAGCGGCAGAATGCGAGCGATACAATCAGCTAATTGATTCCCTTGGCGGCATCGATTTGCAGCTGCTTGGCATTGGCCACAATGGACATATCGGATTCAACGAGCCGAGTGATGCTTTTGCTTGCGGCACACATCATGTTGCGCTGGATGCAAAAACGGTCGAGGCAAATGCGAGATTTTTTGCCAGCGCAGATGAAGTGCCAAAGACGGCAATCACGATGGGTATCAAAAACATCATGAACGCAAAAAAAATTCTGCTCGTCGCAACAGGCAAAGATAAAGCAGAAATCATCTATAAGGTTGCAACTGGAAAAATTCAGCCATCCGTGCCAGCGACGATTTTGCAATTGCACCAAGATGTGACCATTATCGCAGACCAAGAAGCGCTGTCGATTTTGCTTGAAAAAAATCCACAGCTTGTGTCGAAGTAGGTCTGCACAGAATTACCGTTTCGAATAAAGCATACACTATGACACGGATGCTGAGTGCAAAAATATTCGATATCACGGCGGATGCTCGTAAGGAATATTCTATATCATGGGTTTTTGGAATATCGACTGAACGGGTGCATGATTTTTTGTAATTGGATAGAATTAATCATATGAAAAGGGTCTATTAAATGGTCCTTGCAGGGACTTCGGTCCCTTTTTTGTTCTGGAGGAGGGAATTATGAACGAACAAATCAAGAAGGAAGTCACCGATGCGATCGAGGAGTTGCTCGAGGTTGCTAACTTGGAAGAGGGAGAAATCTTTTTGATTGGATGCAGCACGAGCGAAGTAATCGGACAGCATATCGGCAAAGCGACCACGCTTGAAATTGGCGAGCTCATCATCGAGACAGCAAAAGAAATTTTGGATCGTAGAAATATTTTTCTTGCCGTACAATGCTGCGAGCATCTAAACCGTGCGATTGTCGTCGACAAAGAATTGGTACAAAAATATTCGATGGAAGAAGTAAATGTCGTGCCACAGCCAAACGCAGGCGGTGGAGCAGCAACTGCGGCGTATCGAGCGTTTGATAACCCGACGGTCGTCGAAAAAATTATTGCGCATGCGGGACTGGACATCGGAGACACCTCCATTGGCATGCACATCAAACATGTCCAAGTTCCTGTGCGACTACGCACCAAACAAATTGGACAGGCACATCTTTCGGCGCTTCGCCATCGACTAAAAATGATTGGCGGACAGCGAGCCGTGTATAAGTAATGGAGAATGTTTGGAATAGAAAAACCCACAAGTTGCAGCTTGTGGGTTTTTCGTACTGACTAATTTGTCATCAGTAATTACTTTTTTGCCGACCAATGGTCTGTTCTATACTTTTGCCTATACATATTCTATCACACTATTGTTAGCGTTTCAAGATTTTTAGTACCATCCTCTGTATTTCATTGCAACTTGGATTCTTCGGATAGACATCATGTATGCAGCAGTTCTCATATCTACGTTGAACTCTTTCATGAGGTTCCAGATATCATCGAATGCTTTGTACATCAAATCTTCTTGTTTCTTTTGAACATCTTCAAAAGACCAGCTGAATCTTTGTAGGTTTTGTACCCACTCGAAGTAAGAAACAGTTACTCCACCAGCATTCGCAAGAATGTCTGGAACTAGAAGCACGCCATTTTTTGCAAGGATTGCGTCCGCTTCTGGAGTAGTTGGTCCGTTTGCTCCCTCACAAACAACTTTTGCTTTGATCGAATCAGCATTTGCAGAAGTGATTTGGTTTTCAAGAGCACATGGAAGAATCGCATCTACTGGTAGTGCAAAGAATTCTTCTTTTGTGATTTCTTTTCCGTATCCGTTGTTTGCCACTGGGCGAACTGGATCAGCAAATAGTTTTTCTACATCGATTCCATCTTCGTTGTAAATAGTAACGTTGATATCAGAGATTGCAACAACTTTTGCGCCAAGTTGGTGAGCGTAGTATGCTGCGTAGCTTCCTACGTTTCCGAATCCTTGTACTGCAACTTTTGCGCCTTTGAAGTCGATGTTTAGTCTTTCAAGAGCAGCTTTTGCCATGATCGCAACACCGTATCCAGTAGCTTCTGTTCTAGCAAGAGATCCGCCGAACTCAACTGGTTTTCCTGTGAATACACCTGGAGCATATTCGCCAGTTACTTTTTCGTACTCGTCAACCATCCAAGCCATGATTTTTCCGTTTGTGTTTACGTCTGGAGCAGGGATGTCTACTTTTTCTCCGATGTATGGAGCAAGAGCAGCAGCGAATCCTCTGGAGATTCTTTCAAGTTCTGCTTCGGAGAAATCTTTTGGATCGATAGCGATTCCACCTTTTCCGCCGCCGTATGGTACGCCAGTTACGGAACATTTGAAAGTCATCCAAGTAGAAAGCGCTTTTACTTCGTCAAGATTTACTGCTGGATGGAAACGGATTCCACCTTTGTATGGACCACAAGCGTTGTTATGTTGTGAACGGTATCCCACGATTGTTCTTACGGAGCCATCATCCATTTTTACTGGGAAAGATACTTCGTGAACTCTCATTGGGTTTTTAAGTATTTCGTACACTGCTGGATCAGCACCAAGCTTATCACAAGCGTTTTTCACCTGTCTTTGAGCAATCTCAAATGGGTTTAATGATTCTTTTACATTTTTTACTTCCATTTC
>JBHBDS010000118.1:0-22746 GCA_041784625.1 Filifactoraceae bacterium | reverse complement strand
TCGTGGCTGTTTCGTCTTCCACAATACCTCTTCCCTCTTGTTACACCAAATCATTGACGGCGATATACAGACCAACATAAAATTCTTTGACAAAAAGTGGCGCCAATTTTTGCACCCACAGTTCTCGATTCTCTTTGATGTCGTTTGCAATTTCTGTGGCAAAATACTTGATGCGTTGCTTTTCGTCCGTAATGGTTGCGATATCCTTGCTCAGTTGCTGGATCAATTCGTTTTTGATCGTTGGGAAAGAAGCCTCTTCCAACTTCGCAAGTTCTTCCTTGATTCGCTGATTGAGTCCGTCGATGGTGTAGATTTTCGTCGGATCGATCTCGAGAACCTCGGCGGCCATTTCTGCACAAGCGAGTATGTCGTTTGTTTTTTGAATGCCGTACTTGTTCCGTTCGGTGACGAGAATGTTCCAGTGTCTTTCGATGATTTTATCCGCCAGCGCAAACAATTTTCGTCCCGATGATTTTTCGAGTTGAAGCGCATCGTATTTTGCCTTGGCCGATGCGTTTAGTCCTTTGTTGTTGCTGCTTTTGATAAAAGTATAGGCATTCCCATCAAATGCGCCGTAGAGTTTCATCGTATCAAGATAGCCGAGCATCATGTTGCGATGGACTCTTTGCTCGTCAAACACCAGAACATTCCCTAGATTCCAATACGAACGAATGTATTTGATGTCTTTGATTTTGTCTGGCTGCTCGATTTTTCGTATTCTTCCCGTCGCGTTGAGATCGACCGCAATCACTTCGTCTGCACCCATTTTCACCGCAAGATTGATCGGCAACACGTCAAAAAATCCGCCGTCGATATGTTTTACCCCTTCGATCTCATGCGGTTTGAGCGCTGGAGCAAGTGAAGACGATGCGGTGATATATTCGGCAAGCTGCCCTTTTTTCATATCCTTGAGCAACTTTTCGACCGGCTTTTGGTTGGTGATGTCCACGGTCACCGCCGCATAGCGAATTTTTGATTTGCGAACAAGATTTTCATCGATATATTTTTTGACCGTCTCAAGATACTCCGTCAGTTCCACACCACCTTCGTACAAAATATCTTTGGTGACATTTTGCATGGACGAAATGGTCTTTTGTTTTTCGTCGAGCGCTTTGTAATTATCCACATGGAGCAGTTTCCCTGCATCAAACTTCTTCCACATTTCGATCGCCTTGTCATAGTCTCGCTGCGCAACAAAGGCCGCATTGAGCGAGCCAATGCTCGTGCCCACAGCGATGTCGATTTTTGAATCAATATCCAGCTCAATCAGCGCACGCCATACACCGATTTCGTACGCTCCTTTGGCGCCGCCGCCACCCAGTACCAATGCTAACATGGCCACTCCTTTCTCTGATGAGTTTGACTGATCATTCACCCATTGCATTTGTAATTTTTTTCATTGTTCAACTCTAGCAAAAGTTTTGTGCTTACTTTAAATTATGAGAAAGATTTTATTGACTATACGCTTCCACAAACGAATACGCAACAAGCATCCTCTGCGATTTCATTTCATCCACTTTTTTCATATATTTTTTTACTCATTAAGCAATACTGCATTGTCGCCCAATCGCTCGAGCACTTTTTGCACCAGCGGCTCGATCATTTTTTCGGCTTCATCGATGGAATCCGCCTTTGCCGTGATGCGATAGATCAGATGTCCCTGCCCTGCGTACGGTGCAATCGTCGGATTGCTCTGATTGTCGATGAGATCCATCAGCATCGTTTCCGAAGTGGATTCGCCGAGATTAAACACTTCGATTTTTCGAAAAACCACCGTCTGCAGACTGATTTTTTTTAGGTGTGGAATCACTTCTTCCTCCATGAGCGGCTGATTTTCCTTCGGCGGCCCAGGGAGCAAAAAGATGATTTTTCCATTTGTCTCGAGCATACAAGCATCCGCTGTGCCGTTGAAATTCGGCAGCACCTTTGCGCCAGAGGGAAAATAATTTTGCCTCAAATTGTTCTCCGTCATGAGGCGATTTTTTTCTTCAAAACGCTTTTTCATCCGCTCATAGCTCTCTGCCGAATATTCCATCGAAAGCCCCAGCTCCTCCGCTAGCATCTCCTTGGTGATGTCATCTTTGGTCGGTCCCAGTCCGCCCGTCACCACCAAAATATCTGCCCGCTCCATGGCGATCGCAAATACCTTTTTGATGCGAGCTGGATTGTCTCCCACCACCGTGTGAAAATGTACATCCACGCCGATTGTCGCCAATCTTTGGCTAATATATTGTGCGTTGCTGTTGAGAATATCTCCATGCAACAGCTCCGTTCCCACTGCAATTATTTCTGCATTCATACTACAACATTACTCCATCTGTGATATTATTTCTTATTGTATTCCTTTTCGGCGCAAAATTCAATCATCTGCGCCAAAACTCCTACGCTCGATAGGATTTCTCGGCAGTTCTTCTCGTATCCGCTCCCCCATTTTGGCAAAAATCTGCTCATACAAAATCCATATCTCGATATATTGCAAAATTATTTTTTTATTTTTTTCAATTCATTCATCCATTACGATTCGATGCACGAGAAAACATTTTCTCCAAGCCTCCAAAAGCAAATTTTATCTGTAATTTTTTTGTAAAAATTTACAAAAAACTTCTATTAGCCTCCGATAAATGGTATAATGATACTTGAAAATTTGTATATTGCGACCAGTCGCAGCGGCGTTGCCGCAAAGAAACTATCCTTGAAACATACATGTTTTTATGATACTTGAAAAATTATATATTGCGACCAGTCGCAAACGCTCTTACTCGTGCCATGCGATGGCAGCGAAAGAATATTACAAGAATTCATCGGAAGAGCGAACATACATGATACGAGGGAAAGAAAATATTCCGTAGAGATTAATATCCGCAATCCCATAGGAGGAACATGGAAAGAAATCCGATTTTTTCTAAAGAAAGAGCAGATTTTGTCTTCAATCGGATTCAAAAATATTTTGATCAACATGGCTACAGCCTTGTGCTAAAAGAGATTGAAGAAAATCGTGAACTGCTCGGCTCGTCACTGAATATCGGCAGCCAACTGAAGCTTAATAAAATACACTCGACCACTGTGGTAAGCTTATTGCTCGATGCATTTGAAGTAGATGGAGATATATTGACTTTTTCTACTCTTTTTGCACGCCACAAAACCATGCTCGAGATACATACCGACCGTGAGACTTATCAATTGCTCAACAATTTTCAAACTCAGCGAGAAGGACATCCCAACTACAAGTCACGAGAAGTTTCGCTCAACAAAATGATCGAACCAGACCCAGAAGAATACCTCGACGAATCCGTCGTTCAGATTTCAATAAAAAATACCAACGAAAAAAATCCAAGCGCCAAAGATATTGAGCGTGATTTTTTGGAGTCCATTGAAAGTCCAAGTTTCCAACATGGATATTTGAGCGAAGAGGAAGAAGCGATGCCAGCGGACAATGTCATTCGCTCCAATGTCAACAAAAAGGCGATTCACGATGATTTTTTTGAAGCGATTCGTGCGCCAAAATTGTCCGAACTTCGCACAGAACCAGACAATTTTGAGCAATTGAGCTTTGAAGCAACAGGTGTAAGCAGCAAGCCACACGAAACCGATCCTGATCGCCCGAGAAAGCAATCAACTGGTGATACTCGAACGAATTCTGTCATCGAGCCAATTGTAATCGAGCAATCGATCCTTGCCAAAGAGGACGATTCGCTCCAAGCCATTCGAGAAAAATTGCAGCGCATCGAAGAGAGAACTTCTGGCAAGAAGCCTGCGTCCAAAGAAAGTAAAAAACCAAAGCGCATTGATGCAGTAAAAGAAGAACGAGAAATTGTGCAAGATGGACAAGTTCGCAAAGAGACCGTCCACAAATCAGGCGGCAAGATCACCGAAATCACCATCGATGGCTATTCCTTGGATTCTGGTGCACAGCCGCTAGAGCCGCAAAAATCCGCTGCGCAAAAAAATAAAAAATCACAAAAATCAAAACAAAA
Organism: Filifactoraceae bacterium; assembly: GCA_041784625.1. Classification (GTDB taxonomy): domain Bacteria; phylum Bacillota; class Clostridia; order Peptostreptococcales; family Filifactoraceae; genus JAUNKE01. The sequence goes on along the minus strand of JBHBDS010000118.1, from coordinate 18,772 downwards.
TCGACAAGATAAGTCATCACAAGAGAATCATGCAAATAGAGAAATCGATCCGATAAACGAACAATCTTCATCTAGCAAAGGAAATCGAGATTTGTTTGTTGACAATCGCAAATCCGTCGTCAGCGACCGAAAAAGCGAAGCCAACCTCAACGTCCTCGTCATTGCATTGGCATTGCTCTGCGCCGTGCTGCTTGCTTTTGGTGTGTTCAAAGGAGTGCGATGGTATCTAAATCGTGGCAATACACCAAACACAACCATCACCGAGCCAAGCACCGATGAGCAAACCACAACAGATGAAGGCTCCGAAAACACAGATAATCAATCTACAGAAAATACAAATGGCACCGACACTGCATCCAACGATTCTGCAGCAAACAATACAACCGCAACCGCAGATGCAGCCGACTACCTGCTACCATCCAGCGAGAGAGAACTCATCAAAGCCGATTACGAAAATTTGACCAAATCGCAAACACGAATCGCCATCAACGAACTCTTCGCACGACATGGTTGGAACTTTGGCGGCTCCGGCGAGATGTACGACTACTTCATCCAAAAAACCTGGTATAAACCAGACCTCGCGATGACATCCGCTGCACAAGCCGAAACCAAATTCTCCGCCATCGAACGAAAAAATCTTGCAACACTCACTGCATTCTTCCAAACATTCTCGTAGTATGAGGTTGCAGAAATAGATACCGTATTTGCGTTCCAATTTTTTAGAAAGTGAATTCCCCCAAAGATTACAAACATCATAATTTGGGGGAATATTTGTAAGATCAGAAGCCATCAATTCCTCAAAAGAGAGGAATCATCCGCAAAATCATCATCTCGCTACACAATTGTAACAGGCTAAACCCCACAACGCAAAAAGCCAGCAGAATCTACTCTGTTGGCTTCTACTTTTTATCAAATATTCTCTCTTTCATATTTCATTTGGCCATCTTGTTACTTTGTCCTTTGGGATTAAAAAAGGACGATAGATTTCCATCGCCCTGTTTCGTAATATCATATTATCTGGTAATTTCTACACTTTTTGTTTCTGCATTCCACAGGATCTGTGTCCCTGATTGTAGTCCGAGCACTTTTGCAAGATTGCTAACGGAGAGGAACACTCGTCCATTGCGAAGCACAAACAGATTGTCTACTTGAATTTCTTGATTTTGAAGCATTATTTTTCCTGTTGCAGTTTGGATCGTAACTGTCTTGTCTTCGTAAATTACTTCGACTGTTTTATTCGCTGCATTCCATTTTACTTGATAACCAAGTCCCTCCGCAACCAATCTCAATGGCACCATCATTCGTCCTTCTTGGATAAACGACGCTGCGTCGGATTGATATTTGGTGATTTCGCCATTTACATTTTTTTGCATTTCATTGGAGTAAGCTTTGATTGTGTAAACTGTCTTTGTTGGGGCATCCGATAATGGCGTTTTATCTTCGGCAATCGTCGTCGCTTTGGAAGAATCTGGTCTTACGCTAGATTGTCCACCGCCTGAGCCTCCTCCTGTGCTACTTGGGCTTGGATTTGGTTGTGGCGTTGGTTCAGGGTTTGGTGATGGATTGAGATTTTTGTAGATGAATCGAATCTCGTCCGTATTTTTCATTAGCTCATTGAGCACGGACACTGGTGTGAGGTCTGTCAATTGCTCTTGTCCATCAACCATTTTGAGTGAGCGGTAACCAATCACTTCGTATCCGTCCACTTCAATCGGCGCTACACCAAAAGAAATCGTCTTAGTCCATAAATAGCCTCTTGCTTTGGATGCTGGTGCAATTTCTTTTCCGTCTTCTGAGTAATGCGTCACCGAAATTTCTTTGATCTGTTCTTCGGTCATCAATGCTTTGCCTGGCTTTTTGTCATCCAAAATAGTGATGGTTGCAAATACTTCTTCGTCAAAGTTTTTGCTGTCCACTGCAAATAGATATTTGAAAGTTTGATCGTCTTTTAGATTGTTCATCCCGATGATTTCGGCATGCTGGTTGTTACCGTTGCCATCGATTCCTGTTCCATCAAAACCAACCATGATGAATTGTCCGACGCTATCAGAAGTCGGGTCACTAATTGGTGTCCATTCAATTCCATTTCTGTCCACGATTTTTATTTTTGTGCCTGTTTTTTTCAGATTAGTTCCATAGATGTAGACATAAGTTTTTTTGCTTTCTTGTCCGATTGGAACCACTGCATGAGTATTGTTTGGCGTATCGCTGCCTCCACCAATCGTTCCATATGACTGAATTGAAATGAAACTTAAAGTCTGTGCATCCATCGGCACTCCTTCTGGTAGCACCGATGCTACAAGTCTCTTAGTTCGGTCAAAAATATTGTGCCCAACCGCAGCAGAATATTTTTTCCCGCCATCCAGCGATACCCGAATCAGATAAGATTCTGTTCGGCTTCCAGTATTCTTTGGCGCAGTAAAGGTGATTTCCGCTTCGCTTTGAGATTTTACATCCACTTCTGCGTCAATCACTACTACTCCCGCAGAGGCTTCTTGGAGTTTTGTCACAAGAACTTTGGTTTGCTCTTGTACAAAATTCTCTCCTTTTAATTCGACTTTTACTTCTCCGCCATTGAAATCTAGAATTTCTCCTTGCACAATTTTTGCCTCATGAACGATTCCGTTTTTGGTCACAAAGAATTCGTACGCTTGATTTTCTTTTCCTTGCTCTGTTTTGATTATACGCTCGTTCATTTTGATTTTGGAAGATGCTTTTGGCTGTTCCACTGCTGCTGGCAGTTTGATAATGATCATATTTTCTTTGATCTCGACCTGCGCCTCTTCGCTTAGTGGCTCAAAATTTTTGTCTCCATCAATATCGAGTAGAATCCCTTTTCGCACTGCCTCATTGTCTTTCACAGCGGCAATACTTTCATCAAACAACATATTGATGATCGTATTTTCTTTGTTTGTATAGACTACGCTTGGCATTAAGCTGATAGTGTCTCCACTTACTTCAGTCCCAACCACAACTTCTGCCTCGTGAGTGAACTCACCGTTTAGACCAACTTTTACCTTGTAAGTTGTTTTGCCTGTCGAAGCAGGGAATTTTATATGTGCAGACTGAGTGGTTTTAACACCCATAAATTTCACATCCTGATAAATCTCCGGCTGATCAGTCTCTTGATCCCTGTCAACCTTTACAACTTTTAGTGAAATCAAATTGCTTTCCAAGTTTTCGCCAATCACAGAGACCGAAGTCTCTCCTCCCTTGTTATCAAAGTTTGGTTTTTTTATCGATAATCGGTCGATTTTTGTTGCAGTTTGTTCACTTGCTGCTACTTTAATTGTGACAATAGGCGCTGATTGATAATTAGTTTCATCCCCAACGCCGTTAAATCTCGCTTTATATGTCACTTCTTGATTGCTTTTGTTTTCTGGCACAGAGAACGCAACTCTTCTTCGTGCACCCGATCCCGATACAGTGGAAGAACTTCCAATATTTGTCAGCTCGCCATTTTTTTCTACTTGAACACGAATTTTTTCGTTGCTAGTTCCAGATTTCACAAATATATCAAAAGATGCTTCGCCACCTTTTGAATCGAGCAAAATTGACCCTGTTTCTGCAGAAAGGATTTTCTCTTCAAAAACTGGTGGTTGCTCATTGCCGCCAATTTCTGGCTTCATTGTAAGGGTTTTTCTTGTCGACGAATCAAAATCGTCACTTCCATCAATATTAAAGTTTACAAAATAAATAATGTCTTCATTGGAATAATTCAATGGAATAGAAATCTTTGCGCTTATTTCTGCTCTCCCCACATTATATAATTTTACTGCAAGCGTCTTTTCGATCTCTGGCATTCTATTTTCACCAACCGAGACATATGCTTTCACTTTGGAGAGTTCCGCATTTTCCAGTCTTAATCCCTTTAGAGTGAAGTCCACAATTTCTTTTTTTCCTTCAGTGTTTCTACTCCAAAATTTTACCTCTGATAGCACTGGTTGTTCCGCTGGATTAGGCTCAGGGTCAACAACCACATTATCATTTGCTTTGACAGTTACCGTTACTTTATGTTCGACTGTGTCGCCTTTAACCCATACGATCACTTCATAGACTTTTGCCTCTGCTGATGTATTTGCTGGGAAATCAAACGTGTAAAAGAGTCTTGTTCCTGATGCGATGCCAAGATCTTTGCTCTCTAGAACTTCTTCATCTGTCACGCCGTCTCTTTTTACATCAAAATCAATTTTTTCATCAGCGAGATTGGTTCCCTCAACACGAAGCGAAACCCTTTCTCCTTCTTTTTCTACCACAACATCTTTCGGTGTGTCTGATCTCGGCTTCAGAAAGTTCGTAATCACCGTAGCTTCGCCATCAGCAAACGATCCGAGATTTACCCCCCCACCTGTAGACAAAATAACAATCGCTAGCAAAATTGCCAACAATCGATTCCATTTTTTCATATAGTTCCTCCTAAAATATTTGTAGGCGATCAATTATTTTTCACCCCACAATATTATACTATAGAGCACACTATATAATTAGCGCTGTTATTTATCAAATTATTCTATAGCATAACAAAACATCCTTTATAATTCATTATGTGGATAACACTTCCCAGAAGCGCTGTGAAAAAGTTAAATCCGACCTTTTTTAATCTCTAGTATTTTTTTGTAGCTATCTGGACTTATTCATTCGATATGATAATTTAATTATCGTAATAAAATCTTTCCATTAAAAAAGCTCTATGCTTTTAATGTCCACTTAGAGCTCACCATTTTCGAAAAAAGTTTAGGATTTTTTCTTGTGCTTTTTTTATATAACATTTAACCCTGGGTTTTTTAATTGGTAATCTTTCCTGAACCGATTGTCGCATCAAAAATTTATTTAAGCGGCGCCACAGAACGAGAATTTCTCATTCTGTGGCGCCAGCTTTTTCAAAAATTTCATATTGAAAATGAATTGTTAGACATATTCCACGGTAGTATTAACTCTTTTTTATAGCCTATTCTCTCTTTGATTGTAATTCTTTCAAAAATCCACCGTTCAAAATTTGCCTCTCAAAATATCTAAAAATCTATCCTCACTCTGCCGCATCTGTTCCTTAAAATGTTCGAAACTATTCGATTGATTCGGAATTGGCAACCCATGCTTGATTAGTCGCACATCATTACGAGGTGCCACATTTTTTTCGAATGTCGAACCATAATTGAGTCGCAATTCCTTCGTTTCGGAGCCATGCGACCCAAAATCGGACTCATCTCCCGAGTATGGGTAGAGATAATATCCCAGCTTTGTGTCAAATCGAAACATATATGCAAGTACTTGAAAGTAATCTGCATTCCCGATATTTTTCGCTGGTTTATATTTTGCATCAGCGATAATTCTATTTTGCGAATCTTTGCTGATAAAATCAGGATAGATTAACCCTATTTTACTTTCTTTTGGTTGCACAAGATTGTTTGTTTTTTTCAACGAAAATAACCTTTGCGCTCCCCAACCATCTTTATTTCTTGGATGATAAAATAAATCGCCTATTATCATATTAAGATACTCTTCCCATAACCATGCGCCATCAAATAGTATTCCATGAATTTGACGCTTACCTGAGCCAATTTGGTGCTTTTCATGTCGAAGTATCAACAAACAAAGTCGTTGAAGTTCCCTATATTCACTGTAATAGGCGTGTCGTATCGGTTTCTTTTGGTTCTCAATGATGACTGATCGACGGTTTTGATGTGCGTATTTCGCAGTTGCCTTAATGACACTTTCGACTTCGTCCTTCACACGGCTCAGTAATTTGTTTCCGAAAGGTTTATTTTTGATAAACTCAATTGTGTGACGAATCAACTCCATCAGATAATTGTCGAAAGAAAACTCCCGTTGATGGTAAGCAACAGTACCTGAAAAAGGAGTATTTTGACGAATATGTCGAGCAATATCAATAGTACTTTTTACATTGCTATCATTGTATCTATTGTGGATATAAGTTTTGAATGCACCCTTACGCATCGCCGATTTAAGATAACGTGGAAATAAAAACAGATAAAGATTGAACAACCGATTTTCCTGATCTGTATTTGTGTGAAGGTCCAAAACGCTCGGAAAATCCAGCACCTTTTCTAATAGATACTGAAAAAAATAATCCGTATTGTCCTTAGAAAATCGAGAGTTTATCGTCAGTATCTCTCTTCCATACCCCACAAAACCCATAACGTTACTCGTGCGGTAATCGCCATCTACGCTCTGCAAAATCATCTGCTCTTTTGTAATATCTTTTGCATTTTGTACTGCCTCTGGAAAGACAAACACTTCTTCCTTCTCTAATTGCGCAAGCGTTTTGTCTGCGATTCGCTCCGTCAGGTTATTAATCTCAGAAAATGCACATTTTTCGATTTTGGAATTATCCTTGATCTTCAGTTGTATCATCTTCCTCACCTGCCTGAGTCTTTACATAGCCATATGCTTTGGCAAAATTTTCCATACGACCCTTCTCATCGTACATCCCACGTACATAATCCTGTAGCAATGGACAAAGGTAATCTGTCCATAAATCCTCAAATTCCAGATGCTTAAGCTTTAGAAAATAGGATGCTCCAATGTGGTAGTTTTCGTTAAGTTCCTCATCAGCCGATATCGCTTCGTTTAGAGCGGTCATCCGACGAATTGCATCTTTTTTCTTCTCTTCTCCGAGACTATCCAGCATTTCAAGACGCTCGTCCGCTTTAATTTCTACGAACCGGAATCGTCTGCGCATTGCAAAGTCAAAACTGTCTACAGAGCGGTCGATATCATTCATCGTTCCGATGATATACAAATTCTCTGGAATGTAGAACTTCTTTTCAACTTCATCATGAAGATTTGCATACTGTGTGGACACTTCTCCCGCCGATCCGCGATACCCTGGATCCACCGAAAAGAACAGCTCCCCAAATATTTTCGAAATCTCTCCTCGGTTGATTTCGTCAATGATGAAGATGTATGGTTTGAGAGTATTCTCTCTGGTGAGAACCTTTTTCTCCGATGTATTATACTCTTTTATATCCTTATAAATAGCTAGTAAATAAGAATCGTCTTGAAATCCTGTGCTACGACTTAAAAATCTCGTCACATCCTTTACTTGTTCAAAACTTTCCTCAGACTCAAGCATTCTCCTGAATTCACTTACTTTCAGTTTCAGTTTATTTGATATCTTATTGGACTCGATTTCAATATATACATTCTTTTCATCAATATTTGAAATCGAAAACTCTCTCCCATTTTTAATTTTCAACTTCTTCTCATCATTTATTATCTCCTCGAAATATTCGTCCATTATCTCTTGGGCTGAAGTCTCTTTCTCTATCACTTCCTGAGATTTTTTCGAATCCTCGTAGTTTTTTCTTGCCTTTTCAACAAAGCGCTTAAACACACCATCCTGCAACTCAAAACCCATTGAACCATCGTTATTTACTACTGGACGTAAGCCTTCCACAAAATCTGTATAATCATAGCTCGGATGGAACTGAACAAATTCGATCTGTTCTTTCTGCTCCTGACTCAGCAAGTTGTAGTCATCGTAATATCCATTGCTGATAATGTCTGTTGCAATTTCCTTCGCAAGATAAGTCTTCCCCGTCCCTGGTGCGCCGCGAAAAATAATATTCTTTGAGTCTAGCAACAATTTGGAATACTTGTTCTGAAGTTCTCTTGCTTTTTCCTCTTGTTTCTCTAATACATCAGCTTCCTTCTCTGAACTTTCTTCATTCCTATCCTTTTCCCGGTAGGTCAAAACAAAGGTATCCCCTGGCTCTCCAAACCTTCTCAAACATTCCTGCACAAATAATATAGTAGAAAATACATTCCAACAATAGATGACAAATTGTCTGTCCTCATCATAATAATAGATCAGGTATTCATATGTGTTTCGATTTTCTTTATACCGCTCCACGCTCGGATAAATTCCTCGAATAACCTCTGACTTCGGACTGTATTGACAAATTGGAAATTCTTCCTTTTCTTCTCTAGACAATGCAGCAATTTGACGTTCAAATATCTGAAACGCAATTCGAGGCATGGTCTGATTCGAATTCCTGCGCTCGCCCTTGTTGTACTTTCGCGTAATCTTTTCTCCGTTAGCCTTCATAAAGTATGTATTCAGCGTCTTGTAATTATTTCCTAAATTGAGGTTATCGATGTCAAAGTTCTCGTCCGTCGAGATCACTGAATCTGCTGTGATTCTTAACTCGAATTTCTCTTGCCTTGATTCAACAAGAATTCCAAGCTTTTTTAGAAAATTATTGGCCTCAATAGTAGTAAATTCCTCACCAGAAATATCTACTTTATTTGCAAGATGGTTTGCAACCGCTACTACATATTTCGGAGGATATTTCTTTCCTGAGTCAGAAACAACGTCGTATTTTGTACTTTGGTTTCTATCGGGAACTCCATTTTGTTCTATGTACTCAATTGCATCCAGCACATTCTGTTTCGTAAGATTGTTTGGTATTGGCATACATTCACCTTTCTTTTCCACTAGAATTATTTCCAACACGAGAATATCATATATATAATCCGAAAACAATATGGTAAAGTCTATGTGTCGAATACAATCTGAAAATCAATGTTCGCTCATTGGTTTGCGCACTCAAAAAGACTTCCCGTTTGGAAAGCCTTTTTGAAGTTGTTTTTTCTATTTTATCTATTAATATCTAAATTGTTCCGAGCAGTTCGATTCATCTGCTATAGAAAAAGTAATCGAACTTCCTCTTAGGCAAGCTCATTTTCTCTCGACAGCACAATTTACTTATATGCCCTGTCGACATATTTGCTGGTGAAGAGCTTGAGCAGCGCACCGTAGCCTAGTTTGAATTCTACGATATCGCCGACTTGGTAGTCTTTATCGGAGTTTGTGAGGTTGACGATCGTGTGGTCGGATGATCCGCCCATGATTGAAACTTTTTCGTCGATTGGGAACATACTATCGAGGTCGGTGTCTTGTTTGCCAAGCGCTAAGATTCCTCGTTTTGCAATTCCCAAATCCTCGTAGTATGGCACTTGTCCGAACGCATCTTTTCCGATTTCGCCGATTGGTAGTGTCGGTTTATTTTTCACTTCCACAAGTTGCGCTTGAAGGATTACTGCATCGTCAACAGATCCTTCTACTCTTTCGCCGTATGCTGTCTCGTTTCCGAGGATGAAAGCCTCACCGATTCTGAGGCTCGTAATTCCTTCTGGAAGCTCTCCTTTGTCGATGAGATAAATCGAGCTGGAGTTTCCGCCAGAGATCATTGGTAGTTTGATACCGAGTTTGTTTTCTATTTTGCGAGCAAGCTCTACCAGGATGGAGAGATTGTCGTTTTTGGGAATGACTGCGCCATAGCATGTGAGATTGACACCGAGTCCATAGAGCTCGATATTGTCGAGGTTATGAATCGCCTCAGCAGTCGCAAGAATTTCGTCTTCATTCTCGAAGAAAATTCCTTCGCGCAAATCGCCAAGGTCTACCATTAGCACAATCTTATGTGTTTTGCCTTGTTTTTTTGCCTCTTCGCTCATCTTTTGGATGGTCGAAAGCTCCGAGTTGAGCGAGATGGTTGCGTACTTGATTACTTCTTCGATCTCGCATGGCTGAGTGATGCGAAGGAGCAGTGTTGGCACACCAAGGTCTGCATAGCCTTTGATGTTTTCGATTCGTGCATCGGCGAGGAAGTCCACGCCTTGCTCTACTACTGCCTCTACCGTTTTTCGATCTGCGGTAAAAGATTTGGTGACGATTCCAAGTTCTACATTTCCTCTTTGTGTGAGTTCTCTCATCACTTTTACATTGTTTTTGATATTATCCAAATCAATCAGTAATCTCGGGTACATCGATTTCTCTCCTTTTTTCTGGCAATTCGATTCTCAAACTTTTTGCTAGCAGCTTGAGTGCCGCTTCTTCATGAGCCACTGACAATACGCCCAGCGATGCCATGATGTAGTCGTTTTCGACCAGCACTTCTGCTTCTGGATGCGGGTAGAGTTTCATCCCTGCCTCGTTGTCCATCGCGATGAGTTTCATAATTTCTACACGATGAGGAAGTCTTGTTAGCGCTCCCCCCGTTCCGATGATATATTTGATTTGCGAAAGATCTTTTCCTTCTGCAAGCGTGCTGCGTCCCGATGGTCCATAGACATAGCGCAGTTTCCCCGCATGTCTTTCTACCGCTCGAAGCACTGCCTCAATGGTAAGTCTTTCTACAAATTTGATTTCGTCTTCATTTTTTGGAATTGCTTTGTATTCTTCCATCACTTTGTCGATGTCGATGTTCAATTCCTTTTTGATATTTTCTTTTCCAAGCACTTCGACAATATTTGGCATATTGACGAATACCCCGAGGTCGCCCTCTACGGTTCTTTTTGCCACTGGCTCTGGGTGAACGAGGATTCTTGATACTTCCTCGGAGCCGATTGTCACGGAGTGTAGGTCGGTTGTCGCCCCACCAACATCCAGCACGATCAAGTCGCCAAGGTAATCGTAGAGCAGTTTTGCAGATTGCATGACTGCGCCTGGTGTTGGGATGATCGGTCCGTTGACCATATCTCGCACATGTTCCATCCCTGGTGCGTGGATGATATGATCTTCAAAAGCGTCTTGGATAATTTTTCTCGTCGGCTCGACATTGAGTTCGTCGATTTTTGGATATACATTGTCTACTACATACAGTCTTTGTCCTGCGTGTTTTTCTTCAAAGATCAGCTGAATTTCTTCTTGATTCTCGACATTGCCCGCATAGATGATTGGGATGTTGAGCCCAAGATCGCTGATGAGCTCTGCATTGTGTAGTGCAGTATCTCTCTCGCCGTAATCCACTCCTCCTGCGATGAGGATGATGTTTGGTTTGATTTCTTGAATTTTTTTGAGGTCGGATCGTCGGAGCTTGCCTGCTGTTACTTGATGAATGATTGCCCCTGCTCCAAGTGCCGCTTCTTTGGCAGCCTTTGCCGTCATATCGTATACGAGTCCGTGAACAGTCATTTTGAGTCCACCTGCTGCCGAGGAGGTTGCAAGCATCTCGTCGTATTCAATGCTCTCTACGCCCAAATTTTTCGCTAAGTCGTCAATCGCTCCCTTTAGACCGATGCGCACATCGCCGTCCAGTACAGAGGTGGGAGCCTGCCCCTGACCCACAAATTTTGGATCAGGGGTGGCTATATCATTGAAAGCATTAACGACGGTGGTGGTCGAACCGATTTCGGCAACCAATACGTCTATTTTCATTTTTGCCTTCCTTTATTTTTCCATTTCTCTTCTTTTGTTAACAAGGAATGTTGCTACGTGTACTCCTTTTGAACCACGACCAAATCCAGCGTCAACGCCTTGTTTCACTGCGATTTCTGGAGTAACTTGTGTTCCACCTGCAACGATCATCACTTTGTCACGGATTCCTTTTTCTACCGCAAGCTCGTGGATACGTTTCATATTTTTGTAGTGGATATCGTCGTGTGAAATGATAGTAGACGCAAGGATTGCATCAGCGTTAAGCTCGATTGCAGCGTCAACCAATTTTTCTACTGGTACGGATGTTCCAAGGTAGTGAACTTCGATACCATATTTTTCGATACCACCATGTTTGATGTCGATGATTTCTCTTAGACCTACGGAGTGCTCATCTTCTCCAACCGTTGCACCTACAATTTTCATTGGTTTTGCTTCGATGTCTGCACGGATTTCAGCGTCAGACATTACTTCTGGCTCTGGTGGAATAACAAGGCTGTTGATGTCTACTGTGAAGTTTACACGGCCTTTGAGCTCAATTCTTGTTCCCTCAGCCTCTTGCATAATCTCTCTGGAGATAACTTCTGGCTCTTCAAGATTCATTTGTTTTGCAAACTCAAGCGCCGCAAACTCAGCAACTCGTCTTGAAGTAGGTAGGAACATAGTAAGAAGAACAGTTCCATCGCCCATCCACTCAACTTCTGGTTTGATTTTGCTTGAATGTCTAAGTTCTTCTGTTTCTTTTAGACGAACATTTACGTTATCGTTTTCATCAAGTTCGTCGATGAAGATAATTTTGTCTGGATCTTCAAAAGTACATCCGCCGATTAGAGATGCTGGGTTATCCACTGCGTTTGGATCATATTGCGCAACATTGTTGTATCCGAAGTGTGCAGTTACTGGAGCAAAGTAATCTTCGTCTCTTTCGTAAACGGTTCCTGCACCAACTCCACCGTCAATTTTACGAGCGATACCATCGCCGTTTCTTTCTGGATAGTATCCAGAGTCAACGAAGAATCCTTCTTGTACTGCATTGAAGAATCCGCCAGCTTCTTTGATTTCTTCAAGGAAAAGAACTGCTCTTTCTTTGATTTCACGAACTTTTTCTCTTAGAACTCCTTCGTCTTTTAGCTGAATCATTTCCATCAAGCCGTCCATACCTGTGAACGCTTGTTTTGCAGTGTCAAGTGCCTCGATGTTGTAGATATGCCATGGCACGTTACGTCCTTCGTCTGGTGTGATTGTGGACTGAATGTCTGCGCTTGTAAGTTTTGATGTTAGAATGTTAAGAACGTGAGTTACTGTCGCTTCTCTTACGGATGAATCCATATATTTTGTATTCATCTGTGCTCTCATACGGTAGTTTTTGAAGATTTCTCTTAGTGCTACTGCGTATGGAAGGTCAAGATACATACATGGCGCTGGTGGCGCTGTCGGTGGTACTGTCGAAAGACAGATGTTGCTTGGTTTCATTCCAACTTTTTGAGAGAACAAAGAGTTAAGAGCATGTTGAACCATAAGCTCTGGCATTACTTTCCACGCTTCTCTCGCTGTCGCATTCGCATTGTGCGCTCCGTCGATTTGAGCGATGTCAGCCCAGGTCATAATTTTCTTCGACTCACAAGCATCTACAAATGAACGGATCATATTGATATTTCTGTAAAGAACATTGTATTGTGGATCCTGATGCGCGCCGTTGATTCCTTCTTCTGCAAACATTACCGCAACGTCTGGTCCAGCAACCCCTGATACGTAGGAGTGGTAGTTGATTGGCCTGCCCACTTCTTCTTCGATAAGGTCCATTGCTTTTCTTTGTGCACGAACTTGTTTACGAGTGATTGGTACTCCACCGATTCCTTGTGGTGTTCCTTCGATTAGTCCGTCAAAGTGAGATTGTCCCGCTGTACGGATAACCATGATGTGGTCTGCTCCATGCCATGCAGCCATTCTCATACGACGAATATCGTCCTCAAAACGTCCCGACGCAATCTCAGTTGTGATTACTGGCATTGGTTGAGGGTCAATGTTTTCGAAGTATTTTGCCGATGGTAGTGGCACTGAATTTTTGAGCGGTTTTGAAAGATCGTGGAATACGAATGGTCCTTGTTGCTCTCCAGCAGAGGACTCTCTCCATGTCCAACCACGTCTTCTTGGTCTATAAGACTCAAGGTCTTTGAGGATATTCTCTATGTTTAATTTTTCATTTGGGATTAGCTTATCCATTCTTATTTACCTCCTTTGAACAAGTCTGCTGCTTCTTGCCACATTTTGCCTTCTGCAAGAGCAACTCCTGCTTCACGAACAGAAATATTTTTTTCTTTCGCAAGTTTGTACACTACATGGCCAGCTCCTTTGCCCACCAAACCTCTATCGATTACTCCATCAACGATAGCTTTTGCTTCGATGGAAGAGAATCCCATTCTAAGAAGAACAGAACGCTCGATTGCTGGCGAAGTGTTTTTTTGTCCAAGCTCCAATAGAGGATCTACAATGTCACTTGCTAATGCCCAAAATTTTTCATATAGTTCTTGATCACTAAGGTTTGCAATATGTGCTCTCCTTGTATTGTAATCATCTGCACGTTTAACTGCCATTTGTTAACATCTCCTTCCGTTTTATAAAGACAGAGGCAGGCTCTGCCTCATTAAAAACTTTTTCATTGGTTGGTCAAATCTCCAGTGATTATTTTAGTTCAGCAAGTGCTGCTTTTACAAAGTCAACATCGGTTTTCGTTTCTTTTGCAAGGAACTCGATGTCCGCTTCATCTGGAGTTTTTCCGGTGTTTTCAATCGCATTTTTGATAAGCGATTTGCGTAGCTTGCTCATATCCATATCTTTTGCTTTGATAAAAGATGGATGTTCTGGAAGCACAATATTTACACCAGGGATTTCTTCTTGTGGATTTCCGAATTTTACTTCGATTCCATTTTGTTTTGCAAACGCTAGCTGTGGCTGAACATGTTTTCCAGCGCCAGTGTACTCTGTTTCTTGAACGACGATGATTTGATCTTGATCGAGTTCTTGTGCAATGGAGAACGCTGCTGCAAGAGAAGTATTTCCAGCTGGTCCTTTTTCCATTCCTTCCAAAGAAGCAAGCGCTTCGGTCATATAGAATACTTCGCCCTGTGTAATCGTTACATAGCGATCCATATATCTCATTGGACGAGCCGCTGATCTTGGAACGTCAGAACGGTCTGGCCAAGTAGAGAACGGCATTCCAAATCCTGTATGTCCTGTCGTGAACGATTTTTTGTTGAATTGCTCATCCGATGCCATGTGAAGCCCTTTAAGATTTACCGATGCTCCAACGATTACGCTGTTTGCTCCAGCCTTTTGAAGTCCACGAGCAGTACCAGTAAGGTTTCCTCCACCTGCGTTTGTACAAACAACAACATCTGGATCTTTTCCGTATCTTTCTCTGAATTGCATTGCCAATTCGTATCCAAGAGTTTCAACGCCAGCGATTCCAAATGGAGTGTAAAGCGATGCGTTAAAGTATCCTGTTTCTTCCAAAAGAAGAAGGAATTTGTAGAATAGCTCTGGTCCAACCGAAAGCTGAACAACTTCTGCGCCAAGCGCTTCACATTTTCTTGCTTTTTCTACGATTTCTGGTTGACCAACACCCTTTGAGTCATAGCACTCTTGAACGATGATGCAACGAAGTCCTGCCATCGCTGCTTGAGAAGCAACAGCCGCACCATAGTTTCCTGAAGTTGCAGCGATTACACCTTTGTATCCAAGTTTTTTTGCATGATATACTGCATTTGCAGCACGTCTTGCTTTGAAAGAACCCGATGGATTGGATGCTTCGTCTTTGATAAAGATTCTTGCGCCTTTTCCCTCTGGAGCGAGCTTTCTTGCAAGTGCAGTAAGGTTTTTGAGCTCAAGAATTGGCGTGTTTCCTACGCCAGTTGAATATTGGATATTTTGCATTTCTTCAAGCGTGTATCCAGTTTCTTTCATCATTCTTTCGTAATCGAATGCGATCGAACCGCTCTCGAAAATCGAATAGTCGATACCGACTGCGGATTTCATAATCTCTGGTTTACGCGCCATTACCGCTTGATAGCTATTGTCTCTAGTCATTAACGGTCACCTCCAAACAAAATATCTCTCACCTGCGCATTGATTCGAAGAAGTTCTGGAACAAACACACCAAAGTCATGCTTGTAGTATGGATTTGCTTCCAAAAGTGTTCCAGTTTCAATTCTTTTTGTGAGCGTTGTAATTTCTACTTCATCACCAATATTTGCGTCATGGTTTAGGTATCCTTTTACCCACATTTCGAGTGGCACTTTTTTTGTGTCATCTGGAACTTGTGGCGCTCTTTGCTCAGGGCTTAGAATATTACGATGGATAATAACCCATTCTCCTTTTTTAATCATTTCAATTCTCCTTTTTATAATCCAGCGGGGCAAAAACGCCCCGCCAAATATTATTGTAAGGATAACAAAATCCTTTGGGAGAGCTTCTCGGCACTCCCCATTCTGTTTTAGCTTATTTTACAACTTTTTTGTCTGGACAGATTAGGTCTCTCATATCTCCCATGATTGCTCTTGGCACTGGAAGATCGATCATTGTGTGTAGTCCTGGGTTTGCGTTGATTGTTTGAGGAATCATATTTACGCACATTGCGATTGTTCCGATTCCACCTGGAACCTCTGGGCTGTTTACCATGTTGATGTTTGGAGTTCCTTTGATGATTACATAGTCACCAGTTTGAACGCCAACTTGCTCTGGCTCGATTTGTTGTGGGTGATCCATTTCAACTTTTAGCTCGCCATCAACATATCCGAATCCTTTCATTGCACAACCAGCAACGTCGCCAGCTTTTGCAAATCCGTATGGAGATTTACGATCTACATCAGTAACGATTGGCTCCATGGATTGAGTAACTGGTTGAGAAAGTTTCCAACCGATAGCATCTGTGATCATTTGGATTGACTCGTGGAATCCAACGTGTCCAGCAAGTGTTCCATTTTTCACGCCATTGTTGAACTCTTCTACTGTGATACCGATTCCTTGTTCATGCATTACAGCTGGTCCAAATGGAGAAAGTGAGTTCACACGTCTTGAAGTGATGTGCTCAACTTCTTCACAGCAGCCAGTCATAACAACCACTAGAAGGTCCATGATAAGACCTGGGTTGATTCCTGTTCCTAGAACAGAAACGCCGTTTTCTTTAGCAAGTCTATCGATTTCAGCAGCAAGCTCTGGAGATTGTGCTTGTGGGTAAGCCATTTCTTCTGCAGAAGAAACAACGTTCATTTTTTTCTCAACAACTTTTTTGATTTTTTCAAAAGCATCTTTTGTAAAAGAATCTGTACAAAGAAGAACAACGTCTGCTGCTTTTTCTTTTAGAAGATCTTCTTCTGATTGGATAAGTACATCAGGTCTGTCGCCTCTTTCAGTTTTGATATAATCGTACATAGAAGTTCCAATTTTTGCTCCCCTTCCGATAACACCAACGATGTCTACTCCTTTTTTCTTAAGAAGCATGTCAGCCATTCCGCCTCCCATTGCTCCTAGACCCCAAATAATTACTTTTACGTTTTGCATAAAATCCTCCTAAATTTTATAAAAAATTTTGTACACCTATATTATAAAGCAAAACTTGTGCCAAGAAAATATTTTTTTGAGCACTCGAAAAACATTTTTCAAAAAAACACCAAAATTTTTTGAAACATCTCAAAAAAATTTGCCATTCGTGGGAAAATGTTTTTTCATTGCAAACATATTTTTTGAAAGAGAAAATAATTTTTTAGAATTTTGCAATCATCTTTGCGACAAATTGCACAAAGAGAAAATTTTTATCAAAAAACGCAAATAGTTTTGCATACTGCAGCAAAAATATTTGCGTTTTGTTAGAAATTTTTATTAAACTTCGTGTGGAAACTTTTGTTTCTCGTTCTCTTCAAACAAAATTCAAATTCTACAAGGTGTTTTGGATCGCTTTCTCACATCAGCTGGCTTATTCAAGTGAGCACTCTCATCCATTGTATCGAACCAAACTTTGCGAGCAGCATTATTGCAGATGATATTTTTTGAGTTTGTGTTGGAGTGTTTGTCGCTTGATTCCCAGTTCCGAAGCTGCTTTTGAAATATTGCCGTCGTATTCGATCATTTTTTTCTTGATGATGCTGCGCTCAATTTCTTCCAGATGCTGATCCAAACTCACTCCATCAAGGCGATGGTAGTTCATTTCGATTGGCTCAGCACCAATTTCTGCAAGGTCGAGCATACTCGCTGACAATACATGCTCGTCATCCACCAACGAAATTCCTCTTGCAATAATATTTTCGAGCTCCCGCACATTCCCCGGGAATGAGTACTCCAAAAGAATTTTTTTTGCATCTTCGGAAAGCATCCACACTTTTTTATTCATTTTTTGATTGTATTTTTTGATAAAACTCTCTGCCAGCGGAAGAATGTCTTCTCTTCGTTCTCTCAGCGGTGCTACGTCAATGTTGATTACATTAAGACGATAGTAGAGGTCTTTTCGAAAAGTTCCACGCTCGAGCAATTCCTTTGCGCTCTCGTTGCTGATGGCGATGATGCGCACATCGATTGGAATATCCTTGTTTCCTCCAACACGGCGGATATACCCTTCTTGCAAAACTCGAAGCAATTTTGCTTGAATCTCAAATGGCATGGAGTTGATTTCATCCAGAAGAAGTGTCCCGCCGTTGGCTTGCTCAAATACGCCAGCACGATCGACTGCTCCTGTAAATCCGCCCTTGCTCGTTCCAAACAAAATTCCCTCCAAGAGTGCTTCTGGAATCGCTGCACAGTTTTGCGCAACAAAAGGTTTGTCGTGACGATCACTCGCATAGTGAATGCTCTGCGCAATGAGTTCTTTGCCTGTTCCTGTCTCACCAAAAATAAAAACAGATGCGTCGATGCGGCTTGCTTTGCGTGCAATATGAAGCGATTTTCCAAGCGCATTACTTTTTCCGATGATGGACTCAAAAGAATACTTTGGCAGCTCTTTTTTGCCCTCGCTGCTATTGCTCACGCCTTTGAGCTCTCGAATGGTGTCGCTCATCTCTTGAATTCTTGTCACATTCTGTGCGATCTCCATCACAGCAATTACTTCGTCATCCTCAATGATCGGAATGGTCGTGTTGACGGTCGTGATTTGTTTGCCGTAGCGATTGATGTAGCTCTGCAATTCGTCTTTGATAATCTCCTTGGTGTGGAGCGAGCGCAACATCGTGCTGTCGCCGACGCTTTGAAATACTTTGTCAAATGGTTTGTTGAGAACCTCTTTTCCCGTCAACTGCTCCAGCTCTTCCATGCGTTTGTTGTAGTATACGGTCTTGCCTTCGCTGTCGATGACATGAATCCCCTCGTTGACATTTTTGAGCATCTCCAAAAAAAGATGCTTATAACTCCTTAATTTCATAAATACTCCTACTGATGCAGTCTCGCTGCAAATCCCTCCAGCTTTTGTAAAATGATTCTCTCCAATCAATCACCAACTATTTTACGATCTCATCTAAAAGGATTTGCTCGAAATATTCTCCGTTTTTTCAATAGATTATCTCAAGCAACATTGTCATTCTCCTAAAGCATTGTACTTCTTACTTCTTA
>JBHBDS010000117.1:0-5112 GCA_041784625.1 Filifactoraceae bacterium | reverse complement strand
CGGCAAATCCTTTGTCTGCAAAAGATTGCAGTAATGATGGATTCTTTGCAGAATTTTTTCTCGAGGGGTTCCCCGATTTTCGAGCGCAAAGGCGATTTCGTCCGTCGAGTTGGTGCAGTAGAATTGCGTTTTGGGATTTTGAAAAACCGTGGAGACAAATTTGCTGCGCTCCGAAATATCCTGCTCCAAAAATTCCACCTCATCATACTGCACAGAGCCTTCTACTTCGGCATTTTCAAAAAATGGAATCACTCCGTTGAGCACCTTGATGAGCGTCGACTTGCCCGAGCCCGAACAGCCCGTGATGACCGCTACTTCGCCTTTTCTCACGTCCAAATTGATATTTTGCAAGATCGGATCATTTTCAAATTTGACCGTTAATCCCTTGATGCTAAGCATAGATACTCCTTATGTAAAACCAAATAAAAATCATCATCAAAAAAAATATTGCGATGTCGAGCGCTCTGATTCTCGTGGTCGAAATACTCGTTCTTTTTTGTCCGACGACCATTCCTCTTGTCATGGCAGAAATTGCGACATCATCCGCAGTTTTTGACAAGGTCATCAAAAGCGGAACGAGTTTGTACTCCATCAGCGTCATCGGATTTTTCCATGAATCTCGCAGCGTGAGCGAATGCATCTTCATCGAGTCGTTGATGAGAGCGTAGTCTTCTTGCACCGAATAAAAAAAGCGGAACATCACCGAGATCGGAATGATGATCGCATCGGGCAGTTTCATCCGTCGGAGCGATTCCACCAAATCGGACATCGTTGTCGAAATCACAGCATAGTATCCCATCATGATCCCTGGCATCATCCGAAGCACCACGGTGGAAAAAAAGAGGACAACCGCCCACAGCATCGAGTCTTCGGTCACTAGAATATGGGTTAGCAAGCTCGCCAACAAAATCGCTCCCGTTCCTTTGAGAAACATTTTGTACTTTTTTTCAAACAAAACGAGCACAAAAGGTAGCCATGACACGAGCATGCCAATAAAAGGGTATCGAGTATCGAGCGTCCCTGAGATGCAGATTGTCGATGTGATCATCGTCATCAAAAATTTGGTTCGAAAATCTAGTCTCACAATTTGTCCTTTCGTCAAAAGTTTTGTATCATTTTTGAATAGCTTCAATACATTTCGTTTGGGATTACTTTCAAACAAATCCCTATTCGCAGAAGATAGCAGAATAGGGATTCATCCATATTTTTTTCCGAACAATGAATTCCACAAAAAATTGTTTTCAACTGTCAAGAATCTTTGGTACTTTTACGAAATCATTCCCGCTTTCTTAAAATGTTTATTCAGCATTTTGATTCCAATCGTGCAGCCGATATACCCTCCAAGGCATCCAAGCAGCACCACTGGCACAAAGGACCACGGTGGCATCACTGCGAGCAATTTTTCTAGAAATTCTCTTCCATAACCCATCGCAAGTAGCTTCTCCACATATGCTTCTCGTCCGATATACATCGGTATCAAGTTGAATGCCGCAAACACGGCGAAGAATGTATACGCCCATCTCGCATGATTCACGCTTTTGTACTCGCCTTTTTTCATAATCCATTCGCACACAAGCGCTACAAGAATTGTCCCTGGGATTACATACAATCCATGTCCCGATGTCGCAAACACGAGCGAGATGATAATTCCTAGAATCAGCACCATCCCAAATTTATTGATCTTGGTCGAGTAAAGCATAAATGCGGGTCCCGACAAAATCGTGCAACAAAATGGTACAATCGGCATTAGCACGGGAACAAATCCAATCATTCCTCCGCACCACACCAGTGCCACAATTAGAATCGAAAATAGTCCTGCGTTTATTAAATCTTTTACGGTTAACTTGTTCATATTTCCTCCTATTAGTACACAAAATCTGCCGTTAGCCCCGCTTTGCGAACCATATTTTGGTAGAGCTGGGATTTTTCCATCAGTTGTTCGTGCGTGCCCATTGCGTCAATTTTTCCTTCATTCATCACAATAATCTTGTCCGCATTTTCGATCGACTTGAGACGATGCGAGATGATCACCACGGTCTTGTCTTTGATGAGGGTGTTGAGACTCTCTTGGATTTTCATCTCATTTTCCACATCAAGCGATGCCGAAATCTCATCCAGCAGTATGATCGGCGCATTTTTCAAAAAGGCTCTTGCAATCGAAATCCGCTGACGCTCACCGCCCGACAATTTGCTTCCGTTCTCGCCAATCATCGTCTGATAACCCTCTGGCAGTTTTTCAATAAACTCGTGGCAATTTGCCATTTTTGCTGCAGCAATCACTTGTTCATCCGTTGCGTTTTTGTCCCCGATCCGAATATTTTCCATCACCGAATTATTGAACAAAATCACTTCTTGGAACACGATCGAAATTTTTTCAAACAGACTATCCGTATCGATATGGCTGATCTCTTTGCCATCGATCAAAATTTTTCCATCGCTATTGTCGTAGAGCCTCGACATCAGACGGAGCACCGAGGTTTTGCCTGAGCCAGATGGTCCGACCAGTGCGGTGACTTCGTTTTGTTTCGCAACAAAAGAAATGCCATCCACCACTTTTCGCTCTCCATCGTAGGAAAATGAGACATTTTGGAACTCGATGTCGTAGCTTTTTAGCTCCTGAGGTTCACCCTGCTGTTTGGGTGCATTGCGCAGCGCTTTGATCCTACTGATGCGCGCATCAATGTACATAATCTCGCCGATGTTGGCATAAAGACTCGACACAGCATCCACAATTTTGGACGCTGCCATCATATAGCCCACCAAATAAAGTAGTGACACTTGCTGGTGGAGGTAGAGCGTCGTTCCAAGCAGAATGGTCAGTCCAAGCGAAAATTTGAGCAGCGACGTCGAAAATGAAATCGGAATCGCTTGTACAAATTCGGACTCGATATGAATTTTTTCGTTCTGATCTTGCTGTGCAAAAAGTTTTTGTTGCATCTCCTGCACTCTGCCATAGGATTTGATCTCCTGCTGCATCTCGATCGCTTCTTGAAAACTCTCGGAATTAGCTCGCAGTGCATCATAATATTTTTTCGTTCCTTTGTGCTGCATTTTTTTGGACAGCATCAGCAGGGCAAAGCTGAATGCAATCGGCAAAAGAATCGTCAGCGCCAAGATCGGATGTCCAAATAGCATCATCGATGATACGACGATCAAAAATGCAACAAAACCCATAAACTGCGGGATCGCATGAGAAATCGCATGCTCGATATCCGCCACATCTTTCATCACCGTCTGCGAAAGATCAGAAATATCATGCTTGTTAAAATAAGACAGCGGCAACTCTTTGAGCAAATTGGCGATCTCAATCCGTAGATTCGCACTCTCGCTGTAGGTCGCATTAAAAGTCTTGTTGTACTCCACAAAAATGATCACGCCCATCACGATGGCGAGCGCAACAATCCAGATCCCGTAGAACATTGGGGAATTGATTTCGCCTTCCATCAACTGCTTTGCAAAATACATCGTCAAAAACGCTGGAAGCATATACGCAAAATTTTTGAAAAAAGCCGCAATGCTTGATACAAACAAATCTTTTGCCCCCGACTCGGTCACGCCGTAGATATTTTGAATTCTATTTATCATAAACCCTCCAACTGTTCGCTTGCGTGAAAATTTCTTGCAAAGTTTTGTATCTTCCACCTAGAGCCATCAGCTCTTGATCCGATCCACGCTCGACGATCTGGCCATTGTCCACCACGAGAATTTCATCCACCTTGCGAATGGTCGTGAGCCTGTGTGCAATCATGATGACGGTCTTGCCTTTCATCAGATTCGAAAAAGCCTGCTGCAATTCGTATTCATTCTCTGGGTCAGTTGCCGCCGATGCCTCATCCAAGATGACGATGTTAGCATTTTTGAGAATTGCACGAGCAATGGCGATGCGCTGCGTTTCTCCACCCGATAGATATACACCCTTGGAACCAATGACGGTATGCTCCTTGTCTTTGAGTTTTTCGACAAAATCACATTGCGCTAGAGTGAGTGCGTTTTTGATTTCTTCATCCGTTGCGGAAGGGTTGCCAAGCTTCACATTGTCATAGATGCTCATTTTGAACAGCTTGCTATGTTGGAAAACAAACGCAATATTTTTCATCAGCGCATGCTCGCTGTAGGAATCGATGCTTTTTCCACCGATACGAAGCTCTCCTTCGTTGATTTTGTAGAATCCCGAAATCAGTTTGGCGATGGTTGATTTTCCCCCACCCGACGAGCCAACGAGTGCATACGTTTTTCCTTCCTCGAGTTTTAGGTTCAAATTTTGGAGAACATAATCTTCTTCGTACTTGAACGAAACATCACAAAATTCGATCGAACAATTTTCAAACTTCTCCTCGCTTCCCCAGAGGAGCGCATTTTTTTGCATCTGTCCAAAAATTTCTTCCAGCTTCGACACCGCCATGTCCGCTTGATACTGAAACATCCCCACATACATTATTTTCATGAGACAAGTGAACATCATCCCCGCAAAGCATGCGAAAAAAATAATTTTTGCAAAAATATCTGCCACTGGAGCACCCTGATTCATCAAAACGATTCCAACTGGAATAGTCGCTGCGCCAAATAGCGCCAAAATCACTTGGAAGGAAACAAAACCTTTTCGGCAACTCATCGAATAATCGAGCGCATCTTTGGAATAGCTCATAATCGTGTCGTAAAAAGTTTTGAACGAATACACCGTCGTGCGAAAAATTTTGACAACCTGCATGCCTCGCACATATTCCACCGCTTCTGAGTTCATTTTCTCAAGCGATGCAGTATATTTTTTCATAAACTCTCTGTCGCCCATCATCGATTTCATCTGGAGCATTGTGATGATCAGCACAACAATCAGCAAAATCCCCAGCCGATAATCTGCCGCAAAAGTAATCCCAATCATCATAATCGGCGAAACAATTGCCGTCGTAACATCTGGAATCAAATGCGCCACGATCATATGTGTGTCCACTGCATTGTCGTCAATAATCTTGCGAATCCGACCCGATGAATTGGTGTCAAAAAATGCAAACGATGCTCTCAGCAGATGAGCAATCCCCTCTTTGCGAAGATTTGTCTCCAATCGAAACGCCAGCAGATGGGACACAACAAGCGCCAAAAAATATACGATCGCAT
>JBHBDS010000116.1:0-5963 GCA_041784625.1 Filifactoraceae bacterium | reverse complement strand
TTATAAAAAATTTACAAAAAAATCCGCATTTGCCCAAAAATAACTCAAATCTATTTCTGTCTGATGATTTTTGCGCAATGCGGATGCATTTCTTATTCTATTTTTTTCGAATCGATCTTTTTATCAATCGTTTTTATCTCGTCGAGGCCTGGTTTGTAAAATCTTGTTGGCGAAGAATGTCGTAACATAATGCATCGATGAGTTCTCCCCCTTTGGCAACTTTTTTGCCCTTGACATTGATCACTAGATCATAAAAATCTGGCAGTTCCATCGGCTTAAAATAATAGTAGCCTTGGATGACATCGCAGCCTGCCTCTTTTACGAGCATCAAATCTTCTTCGGTTTCGACCCCTTCAGCGCAAACTCGTTTTCCAAATTGGTGACAAGCATACACGATGGAGGACATAAAACTAAAATGTTCGTTGGAAATGGACATCTCTCGAATCAAACTGCGATCCAGCTTCACGGTTTCTGCAGGATATTTGAGCAAAAACGCCAGCGAAGAGTACGCCTTGCCAAAGTCATCGATCGCCACACTCATCCCGATGGATTGGCAATTGTTGATAAAATCCGAAACCATCGTCGGTGAATCATCATAATGAGTTTCGGTCATCTCGATCATAATTCTCTCCCCTGAGAGCTGGTATTTTTCAAGCGTGCTTTTGATAAAGTCAAAGAAATCTTCATCATACACTTGGTAGTAGCTCACATTGACCGATAGTTTGAAATCTGGCAAGAAGGTCGAAATTCGTTTGCATACACGCACCGCTTTTTCGAACACCCAGCGCCCGACAGGAAGTATCAAGCGATTGCTCTCCAAGATTGGCACAACAATTCCAGGACTAATATCTTTGCCACGATATTTCCAGCGCAATAGCACTTCGCCCGATGTCATTTTTCCATCTCGAGAAATTGTCGGCTGAATCACGATGCGAAAATTTTCAAATCCATTGATTACATTTTTGCTTAGATCCATAATCATGTGCGCTCGCCGTTTTTGTAGATTGATACTCTCTGGCGAATTGATGATGTAATCTTTTTCGGGCGAATTTTTTGCCGTCGAAAGCAGCGCTGCGATACTCACGAGCGCGTCATTGGCTTGGAGATTTTGCTCGTCGCCAAAAATCACCGCAAAATTGCAAGGCACTCGCACCAGCACATTGTTATTGTGGTACGCCGTTGTGATCGTTTCTCGAATTTCTCGAATCAGATCCTCAAATTTTTCGTTCACATTAGGCAGCACAAATGCTGCAAAACGCATACCGTCCAATCGATAAAACAGCAATCGATTGTCAAAGCGTCTTGTGAGTACACGAGCAATCTCTCTCAAAAAGACATCGGTGAGTTGTCGACCTTTGATCTCGTTGATCTCCTTGAAATTGTTGAGCGAAAATCCGATGATCGTGATCGTGTTGTGTTTTTCCTGAAGCTCACGGAGACGAATCGCCGCTGCGTATTCGCCAGGAAAATTCGTAATCGGATCAAGGACAAAATTCTGTTCTTGTCTCGATACACCGCCAGAGAAAAATAGTGGCACGGTGCGATCTTTGTTCCATTTTACTACGCCCTTGCAATGAATCCATATCTCGTTGCCGTCACGATCTTTTACACGATACCGCAGATCATGCGTGTCTTTTTTTTGGGTCATGATATTTTGGATATCTTCACGGAATAATTCCAAATCATGTTCGTTGGAAATTCTCGACTCCCACACGCCGAACAAATCGATCACCACATTGTTTTGGAATCCAAATACTTCTCGCATCGCATCACTAATATAGAACAAGTTGGCTTGCAAATCACCAAAGTATGGATAATAATCCGCCATTTCGACCGAGCGAAAAAACCACTCTGCATCAAAATTGGACTTGGATATAAACGATGCCAATATCCGATCCTTGGATGCCTCGTCCACCAAAGTTCGATAGGAGTTCTGAACGCTATGCTCTCGTGCAAATTTCGAAATCGAATTGATTCGCTCGTAATAATTTGCTTTGTCCTTGTACATCAATTCTTCGGCTTTGAGGATGCTCCATTGCAAATTGCAATCGCCTCCACCACACCACGAGCTTCCGATCGACATCATACTCGTGAGCGAGCGGTTGACTTCACGAAGATTTTCAATCAGTTCTTCAAATTCTTCTTCCGAGCAATTGAGACATATCACCACAAACTCATCACCGCCAATGCGATAGATGGAATGATTGCGAAAGACGGATTGAAGCGCATTATGGCATTCTATGATCAGGCGATCGCCTTCTTCATGTCCCATATTGTCGTTGGTTTTTTTGAGTCCTGTAATATCACAATATACCACACCAAGCGAGCTGTGCGGTTTTGGTTCGGAAATTGTATTTCGATAGGCATAACGATTGTATGCACCCGTCAACTGATCATGGGCGCATTGGAAGCTTAGCTCTCGATACAAGTCTCGTCGCTCGAGCGCAAACGATAGAAAATGTCCCACCAGCATGAGAAATGAGCAGTACTCTTCCAGATCATAAATCCTCGGATTGTCCACGCCAATAAAACCGATAATTTCATCATCAATTCGAATTGGCGCTGCAACCAGCGAATGAATATCTTGTACCTTGAGCAGCGAATAGATATATGGATAAGTTTCTCGAATCGCTTCCACTTCTTCGATAATCAGCGAGCGCTCCGATTCAAAAACATCCCACCAGGATTTGAGCGTCTCGACCGGCTCATTTTGCAATAGATGAATTTGCTCCGAGACACCTTCTGCGCAATATTCATACGTGTTGCTGATCAGCGCAACTGGATGCGTCTCAAAAATATACGCACGATCTGCCAAATATTTTTCGCACAGATCTTTGATGACCTCATTGATCGCCTCATCTGGATTATTAATGGAAATTAGCTTTTGAAGAAATATCCTTATCTCTTCTTCCATCTTATACGCTTTCGTGTTTTCAACTATCATAATACATCTCCGTTTCGCTTCCTGTCGTTATGGAAATATTTCGTAGTGTGCATAATCCAGAAATAACGTGAATATTTCCAACATATACGTTACGCAAATAGTATATCATACATAAAGCGCTATGGATATGGAAATTTTACGTTTTTTTTGCATTACAAAAAGGAGCTTTTATCCATTTTCAAGAATTTCATCAATTTGTTTTTTTAGATATTTTCCTACGATGTCCGAAAATCTTTCAACTCTTGTGATATAGGCAAAATCCTTTCCAAAAATTTTGCGTTCCGCTTCAAGATCTTCATCTTCGCCTGTGAAAACGCCGAGCACCGCAATCCCTTTTGCACGCAAAAGTCGCACCTGTTGCGCCGTGTCGTAGATCGCTGCATCACCAACGTATGGCTTGGTCTTGCTCGCTGTCATATTGAAGCTGCCACCCACTCGCTCGTCATTGGGCTTGCCGTCGCTGAGCACGATCAAAATTTTATGTTCCTCGCTCTGCTCGAGAAGCAGCTTGCCAATCGTCGCAATCGCCATTCCGTCACGATTGCTGCCCTCCGCCTTGTAGCTGAAAATTCTGCGGTTCCTCGATGCCGAATCTCGGTAATCCCGATAGACTTTGAGCACCGTATAGTCAAAAAGATTATGAAAGCTGCTCACACGACAGAGAATCCCCACCTGCGAGAGCGCTTCCGCAATCACAAAGGCCTCCGCTGCCACCTTGCTCTGACGCTCCATCTGCGAGCCACTCGCATCGAGCAGCAAATCGACAATCAGCTCGCCCCTAGAGTCTCGATAGTTTTTGAAAAAAACTTTGTTGTCGCCCAAGATTGATTTGCGCCACACCAAATGCGGCATGATGCTTCCGTGATCTAGCTTGGTCTGCGAATAATCCAAATCTGCTGTGATGCTACGAATCAGCTCTTCTTTCAGCTTAATAATATTTCGGCGATAAATGCGATGTAGATAATCAAAATGTTCTTCGTTTTCTCTCATCTGCTCGAGAAGCGCCTGTTTTTTGTAGCCCTCGATATCCAAAAATTTGTCGGTGATGTGCAGTTTTTCGTCCTGATGGATGCCAACCGCCAGCTCTTTCTCCAACTTCTCCAATTTTGCACCAAAAATGCTCGGCTTCCCATAGCTCTCGATGATGCGACGACGAATCTGATCGTCCGAGGATTCTGCCTGCTCCATCGGCGCATCCGCCATATCTTTTTTCATCTGTTCGAGACTCTTGCCGATGTCCACTTGACTAAACTCCGCCGACACGATCTCCAGCGGCTCAGCGTTTTCGCTGCGCTGAGGAAGATTGATTTTATGCGTAAGTTTTTCCCGCTTTGTATTTTCTTCTTTGCTCTCAGAACTGCTTGTCGATGCGTCATCGATTTTTTCAAAATGAAAATGAAATGCAAGCAAATGATCGAGCTTCGACGGATAATCCGTCGGCAAAACATGTTGAAACTCCAGCACATCATAGAGCAAATCCATCACACGAGGATTCGTCTTTGGCACGAGATTTTTCTTATGCGCATAATAGGCGTAGCGAATCTCATGATACACATCTTTTCGCTTCGGCATCTTGTCGTAAAAATCATTCACCTGCAATACGACATTTTTCTCTACATCGCTGATCCCTACAAAGTCCTTTTTGATTTGTACAACGAGCATCTGCTCCAATGTCAGCATCATGAGTTCTGAAAAAATCATCGCTTTCTTGGTCGCTTGTTTTTTGGCACGAAAATAAGACAGAAGTTTCTCTCCCTCTGCCATCTTATATACCATTCCAAATAGAATCACCCGATACCAATCCAGCTCGTTTATCCCAGTTTTTTCGAGCAGTTCCAAATCAATCAACAAATCGTAATTCTCATTGATTGCCCAGATTAGATTTTCATCCCGCACCGCCCGAGTTTGAAGATCCTCGAGCGCTTGCGTATATTTTTCCTTCATTTATATAAAAATATCCTTTCGCTCCGCAGTGCGTGGCAAGTGGAGCTTAATAATATCCTGCACAATTTCTTTTTCAAAATCATCAAAGGTCTTGTCCAGCACGCCCATACGAATTGCAAGCGTCGGAGCAAGTCCGCGATCCATCGCCCGAATCGCACCGATCAGCCCACGCAAATCCACCGTCTTACTCGAGATTTCGCCACTTTGCGATTTCAACTGCAAATCGAGGAACAATCTACTAAAATGCTCGATGTAATCCGCATGGAGGTTGTCAAATTCCATGCTTAAAATCAGCGACAATTTTTCCTTTGTAATCGGCGGAATATCGATGATCATAAATCGAGAAACCAGTGCTTCATTCAGTTCTTTCGTCCCAGCATAACCATAGTTCATCGTTGCAATAAATCTCGTCGCCTCTGATAATTCAATCCGATCGTAGCCCGAGATGTCAATCACTCGACGATGATCCAGCGCCGAATGCAGCACCGCAATCGCATCATTCTTCGCCATATTGATCTCATCAAAAATTCCAAAGCCACCGTGCTTTGCTGCTTCAAAAATCGATCCCGCACGAAAAGCAACTTCCCCATCAACAAAAGTATCCGTTCCAATAAGCGCCGAGCTATCCGTGTTGACATTAAACGACACATTCCAGCTCGGGCGATGAAACACCGCAGCGAGATTGTCCGCCAGCACATTTTTGCCCGTCGCCTTTGGCCCACTCAGCAAGATATTGTCTCCCTGCAATATTGCCACAATCGCCATCTCCCACACATCCTTTCCAAAATATTGGTAGCGAGGTTTTGGCACACGATATTCCAAACTCTCCTCCAATTGGTAAAATCGGCGAAAAGCTACAATATCCTCCAGCAATTTGTCCGAGATGTTCTGCGTTTTCAAAAAATCTATCATAGTAAATCGCGATCAATCGCACTCCTTTCGTATGATGCAGCAAATCGAAATATCACTTTGTAATCACAACTTGATAAATCTCCATAAAGCTTCCCAACTCTCGGCAAAGGTTCTCTTCCCTCTCGATACTTCGTATAATTCATCAGCAGTTATTAAAAAAAAT
>JBHBDS010000115.1:0-12101 GCA_041784625.1 Filifactoraceae bacterium | reverse complement strand
TTATTCTAACGATCGAAAATCTGAAAGTAGATATGCCAGCCGAAGAGGTCAAAGGCGTAAATCTCGAAGTCAAAAAAGGGGAAATTCTTGGAATCGGTGGTCTAGCTGGACAAGGAAAGCTAGGAATCGCCAATGGAATTATGGGACTTTATGATGTTAGCGGCAAGGTTGTTTTCAAAGGAAAAGAACTCAAGCTGGGAAGCCCAAGAACTTCGCTCAAGGAAGGCTTTGCATTTGTGTCGGAGGATCGTAAAGCGGTTGGACTTCTACTAGATAAATCGATTGAGGATAATATTGCTTCTACAGCAATGGAAATCAACGATGCCTTCACCAAAAACTATGGAATCAAGATGGCAGATTTCAAAGCGATTCGTAAAAATGCTGAAGACTATGTTCAAAAGCTCGACATTCGTGCGACAGGAACAAAACAGTTTACTCGTAGACTCTCTGGTGGGAATCAGCAAAAAGTTTGTATCGCTCGTGCGCTAACTCAAAAACCTGAAGTACTATTTGTATCCGAGCCAACTCGTGGAATCGACATCGGAGCAAAAAAACTCGTGCTTGATACCTTGGTTGAACTGAGTGAGCAAGGTATGACGATCATTATGACTTCTTCGGAGCTAAACGAACTTCGTATGATCTGTGACCGTATCGCCATCATCACTGAGGGCGTGGTTGAAGGAATTTTGAAACCAGAAGATTCGGATGTGGATTTTGGTCTTATGATGTCTGGTGATTACAAGAAAGTAAAAGGAGGCGCAGCAGATGGAACAAATTAAAAAAGCAGTAAATTCCCTTGGCGTGCCTCGTCTGATCATTCTTGCGCTGTTTCTTTCGCTATGTGTAGCGGCGGTTCAGCTGGGACTTCCAATGGATGACCTAATGTCTGCGGCGCTGATTCGTATGGGGATGAACGGAATCTTGGTGCTTGCAATGGTACCAGGGATCTTGTGTGGTATCGGACTTAACTTTGGGATTCCGATCGGGATCGTTTGTGGTCTGATCGGCGGATTGGTTAGTATCGAGCTAAATCTCTATGGATTCACCGCATTTTTGGTAGCAGTAGCGGTATCGATTCCGCTTTCGCTCTTCGCAGGATGGGGATATGGATTGCTACTTAACCGTGTAAAAGGATCAGAGATGACGGTTGCGACCTACGCAGGTTTCTCCATCATTTCGTTTATGTGTATTTTCTGGCTGATTGCACCATTCAAAAGCCTTGAGCTAAAATGGCCAATCGGTACAGGACTTCGTACGACAATTACTCTGACAGGAAGATATGCAGCCGTGCTGGATGAATTCCTTTCGTTCAAAATTTTTGGCGTAGTGATCCCAACAGGACTACTTCTCTTCTTCGCACTTGCTTGCGTGCTGATGCAAATCTTCCTACGCAGCAAGGCTGGAATCGGAATGGCGACCGCTGGAGACAATCCACGCTTTGCAAAAGCATCTGGTATCAATGTGGACAACAAAAGACTTCTTGGTACGATGATCTCGACGATGTGTGGAGCAGTTGGAATCATTGTCTACGGACAAAGCTACGGTTTCTACCAACTATACCAAGCGCCAATGATGATGGGATTTGCAGCAGTAGCGGCAATTCTAATCGGTGGAGCAAGCTCCAAGCGTGCAACCATCACACATGTTGTGATCGGAACATTCTTATTCCAAGGACTATTGACAATTGCGCTTCCTGTTGCGAACAAAATCGTTACGGAAGGAAACCTTTCGGAGGTTATGCGTATGATTGTCCAAAATGGAATTATTCTTTACGCATTGACTAAGATGGGAGGGGAGTCGAAATAATGAAAGAACAGAACAATCCTCAAGTTGTAGCGCCAAAAGAAGGCCTTGGACAAAAAATCAAACATATAATTTTAGATAATATCGTTGTAGTAATTTTCGTGGCAATCTGTTTGGTGTGCGTGGAGCTTTCTCAAATGACATGGGGCTTCATCATGAACGAACTCGTTGCGAGACTTGCTCGTAACCTATTCCTTGTACTTTCGCTGATTATTCCAGTTGTGGCAGGGATGGGACTCAACTTCTCCATCGTAATCGGTGCGATGGCGGGGCAAATTGCGTTGATTGCCGTAACACATTGGGGCGTGACAGGACTCGCTGGACTTGCGCTCACAACAGCAATCACGGTACCGCTTGCGATCATCTTCGGATACCTCACAGGAGTCATCTTGAACAAAACAAGAGGACAAGAGATGATTGCAGGAATGATTCTTGGATTCTTCACCAATGGACTTTATCAGTTGCTCTTCCTCTTCTTGGTAGGTACGCTGATTCCGATGGACAATCCAGTGCTCGTGCTTTCCAACGGTGTTGGTATCAAAAATACCGTGGACCTTTATGCGATGAAATATTCGCTCGACCGTGCGCTTGACTTCATTCCATTCTTCAAGAACTTGACATTTATTCACGCTTGCATCATTATCACAGCGGTGATGGTGGCAGTGTATGGCTACTTGTTCTTCAAGGCGAGAAAAGAAGGCAGAACGGAGAAATACAGCGATTACATTTCGAAAATCGCAATCTATGCAGGACTTCTTGCTGGATCATTTGCCATTACAACGCAAAAAACGCTGATCAACAATGTCAAGTTCCCAGCGGCAACTTTTATCATGGTTGGACTACTGTGTATCTTCACAAGTTTCATCATGAAAACAAAAATCGGACAAGATTTCCGTACGGTTGGGCAAGATATGCACATTGCTGAAGTATCTGGTATCAACGTAAGTAAAACAAGAATCCGTGCGATCGTGATCTCCACCGTGCTTGCTGCGGTTGGACAGCTAATTTTCCTACAAAATATGGGCGTACTCAACACATACGGCGGCCATGAGCAGGTAGGGATGTATGCGATTGCGGCGATCGTAGTTGGTGGAGCTTCTGTAACAAGAGCGACCATCGGACAAGCGATTCTAGGAACAGCACTTTTCCATACGCTGTTCATCGTTTCGCCACAAGCGGGTAAAAATCTTTTCGGCGACGCACAAATCGGAGAATACTTCCGTGTATTCATCGCATACGGCGTAATCGGACTATCGCTAGCACTTTATGCTTGGAAACAAGTCAAAGCAAAATCGAAATTATAAAAGCAATGCAAACTCAAAGACATAAGCAAAAAATGTCTTATGTGTCAAAGTCTTTAGGCAGAATCATTTTGAGTACTGTTTAGAGCCTAAAAAAGTTTTTTGCAACCACTGGATAGTATTTGGAGAATACTTGTCGGTGGTTGTTTTTTTGCGTAAATTTTGGCGCTATCATATCTGGGTCGATGTCGACTGTTGGGAATGTCATTCGTTTGAATTTGCCGTCCTTTCTAGTTTGCAAAATTTTTATGATCTATTTAAACTATAAGGAAGTGAATTTGCTTTGAGTTCTCTTCCTTGTGTTTTTTGAAAAAATTATGTAATATGCGATCGGGTCAAAAAGCTCGTCCCCATTGCAGAAAATTTGATCTTGTGGAAGCAAAAAGATTGCACTTTTGAAAGAATTGTCTACAAGAAAATCTTGAAGAAAGGTGAAAAACCTATAAATTTACTTGTTTTTTTGGTATAATATTTAGGAACATTTTACAAATGGAGGAAAATATGTACAGACCGACAGGACATGGTTATATCGAATTGGTTGTTGGGCCAATGTATTCTGGAAAAAGTGAGGAGCTTATTCGCCGTATCAAGCGTGCGAAAATTGCCAAGCAAAATGTGTTGGTGTTCAAGCCGTCGATTGATAATCGATATTCGATAGAGGATGTCACGAGCCACAGCGGTATTGCAATCCAAGCGGTGGCGCTCAGCGATTTGGATAAAGTTTGGGAGTATATCAAATCAGATACTCAGGTGGTCGGTTTTGACGAGGTTCAGTTTTTTGACAAGGATATTGTCAAGGTAGTGATTGAGCTTGCGGATCGTGGAATTCGTGTGATTTGTGCAGGCTTGGATATGGATTTTAAGGCGGAACCATTTGGCGTGATTCCAGAAATTATGGCGAGAGCAGAATTTGTTGACAAACTGCAAGCGGTTTGCGTCATCTGCGGTCAGCCAGCGACTAGAACTCAGCGAATCATCGATGGCAAGCCAGCGAAATATGATGACCCCGTAATTTTGGTCGGAGCGACAGAAAGTTACGAAGCAAGATGTAGGGAACATCATATCATAGGATAGGAGAAAAATGGAATACAAAAGATTTGAATCGGCTGGAGGACAGGCGCTCATCGAGGGTGTGATGATGAAATGCGGCAAGTCCAAAGCGATTGCTGTTAGACGACAAAACGGAACGATTGACGTTAAGAGAGAAAAAAACAATGGCGCTTCGGCGAACCCGACGCTACGAAAAATTCCTTTGCTGCGTGGCGTGCTCACGCTCGTGGATTCGATGATTGAAGGCGGAAAAGATCTGACTTATTCAGCGAACCTTTATGCAGAAGGCATTGAGGAAGAAAAAGGGAAATTCGAGCTGTGGCTTGAAAAAGTTTTTGGCGACAAGCTGGACAAGATCATTAATGTGCTGAGTATGATTCTTTCGGTTGCCATTGCGGTGTCGCTGTTTATCGTGCTCCCGACTTTTTTTGCAAAAGGAGATCCTGCGCAAAAAACATTATGGATCTCGGCGAAGGAAGGATTTTTGAAACTGGCAATTTTTATCATCTACTTGCTAGGAATGTCGCAGCTGAAAGATATTAAAAGAGTGTTTCAATATCACGGGGCGGAGCACAAAAGCATTTTTGCATATGAAAAAGGTCTGCCGCTTACGGTGGAAAATGTGCGTGCGATGCCAAGACTTCACCCACGTTGCGGAACGAATTTTATGTTTGTGGTGATTTTGATCAGCATCTTGCTGTTCACCTTTGTCAATGTGCACAATGTGTGGTTGCGTTCCTTGCTCAAGTTGGCGGCGTTTCCGCTGGTTGCTGGAATTTCGTATGAGGTGATTCGTTTTGCGGGCAAACATCAGAATGTGTTTACCAAAGTGATGGTGTTTCCAGGATTGATGATGCAGTATATCACGACCAAAGAGCCAGACGATCAGCAGATTGAAGTGGCGATTGAATCGCTCATCGCTGTGCTTGAGGACGAAGAGATTATCGAGCGCAAGACGGAAGTAAAAGTGACGGTAGAAGTTGCGGAACCGATGGATGAAGTAGAAAGTGTTGCGACAGAAGAAATTACAGCAGAAAATTCGGTAGAAAAAACAGCGGAAAACACTGTGGAAAAAGTGGAGATATTATCCGATGAAAAACGCATCATTGTTGATGGAAAAAATGAAATTGACAATGCGGAGAAAAATTCAGGGCAGGCGGAGTTATCTTTTGGAGAAATCGCAGAACCAGAGCTGGATAAGGCGGCGAGTGAATAATGATTACTGAAAAATTTACGATTCGTCAGCTTCGTGAGCTTGGGCGCAGAGAACTTTCTGCACCAAGAGCAAAAGAAGACAAGCAGCAAGAATATAGCGAGCAAGGCAATCAAACCGACAGAAATACCTTTGATAAGCAAGAAAATCATTTTGAAGAAAATAATGTCGAAGAGCAAATGCGTATGAATTACCAAGTCGCTGCACTGGAAACCGATTTGCTCTTATCTCAGGCGATTGGCGAAGAAAGAATCTATTTGGAGCTGCACAGCGAAGAAATCGTCAAGCCAAATTTTGCAGAGCGATTTATCGCTTCCTTGAGCGAGCGCAAGCAGGGGCGACCGATTGCCTATCTGCTCGGGCATCGAGAGTTTATGGGTTACGATTATTTTGTGGAAGAGGGCGTGCTGATTCCACGCAGCGACACGGAAGTAGTGGTGGAGCTGGCGACGACAGCGATTCGTTCATCCGATGCAGCGCTGGGTCTTGAGATCGGTGTTGGCACAGGGATTATTTCGCTGAGCTTGCTTTCGAATTTTCCCCAGCTAAAAATGCTTGGCGTGGACATCAACGAGCAAGCCGTTTTGCTCGCACAAAAAAATGCGCTCTACCTCGACAATCAGCATTATGACGAAGATGGCATCGACTACATAATTGCCGAGCGTTTTGATGTGTTTTGGTCCGATTTATTTTCGGAAGTGGAGCAAGGTCCATGTTCACTAGATTTTATCGTGTCGAATCCTCCTTACATCGATTCGGCAGAGATGAAAAATTTGATGAAAGATGTGCTCGAGTATGAACCACATTCGGCGCTGTTTGGCGGCGAAGATGGGCTGGATTTTTACCGAGAGATCTTGGAGCAGGGATTGGACTTTGTAAAAGCGGGCGGCTTTGTCGCATTTGAAATGGGATTTGACCAAGGCGATGCGCTATACGAATTGATGCTGCAGTATGAACTAAAAAATATCCAAATCGCCAAAGATCTTGCTGGACATGATCGGGCGATTATTGGAACGAAATAAAAGGAAATGGAGAATTTATGTTTGACAAATTATCGGTACTGGAAGAAAAGTACGAAGAGCTGAATATGAAGGTGGCGGATCCAGACATCATCGCTGACCAATCGAATTGGCAAAAGCTGATGAAAGAAGTCTCAGATCTTGAGCCGATTGTTGCAAAGTACAAAGAATATAAAAACACCAAAGACGATATTGAGGGAGCGAAAGAAATTTTGGAGACTTCCAACGACGAAGAATTTCGTGAGCTTGCGAAGATGGAGCTTTCGGAAAAAGAAGATTTGATGGAAAAAATCCAAGAGGAACTCAAAATTTTGATGTTGCCAAAAGATCCAAACAACGACAAAAACGTTATCGTGGAGATTCGTGGAGGAGCAGGCGGTGATGAGGCGGCGCTTTTTGCTGGCGTGCTGTTCCGTATGTACTCGATGTACGCATCTAGTCGCAACTGGAAGGTCGAAGTGATGTCGTCCAACGAAACGGGAATCGGCGGCTACAAAGAAATTGTGTTTATGATCAACGGCAAGGGCGCATACTCGAGACTGAAATTTGAATCGGGCGTGCATCGTGTGCAGCGTGTTCCAGAGACGGAATCCAGTGGACGAATTCACACGTCAACAGCGACCGTGGCAGTGCTTCCAGAGGTAGAAGATGTGGATGTAGAGCTCAACCTCAACGACGTGCGTGTCGATGTGTTCCGTTCGTCGGGAAATGGTGGTCAGTCGGTTAATACAACGGACTCCGCAGTACGATTGACGCATATGCCAACAGGAATTGTAATCTCCATGCAGGATGAAAAATCCCAGCTAAAAAATAAAGAAAAAGCATTCAAAATCCTCCGTGCAAAACTCTATGACATCGAGTTAGAAAAAGCGCAAAAAGCAGTCGCAGCAGAGCGAAAAAGTCAGGTAGGAACGGGCGATCGATCCGAGCGAATCCGAACATACAACTATCCGCAGGGGCGTGTGAGTGACCATCGAATTAATATGACGCTCTACAAATTGGATCAATTTGTCAACGGAGACCTTGATGAAATGCTCGATGCGCTGATCACGACGGATCAAACGGAAAAAATGCAGGCAGAATAAGATGAAAAAGTCAAAAGCAATCATAAATCAGATTTCGGAGAACGAAATCGATGGTGCAAGCGACATACTGCAATCGGCGGGCAATATGATTCGCAACGGTGGCACAGTGATTTTTCCAACCGAAACCGTATACGGATTGGGAGCCAATGCGCTTGACCCAAGGGCGGCGCAGCGAATTTATAAAGCCAAAGGACGACCGATGGACAATCCGCTGATCGTGCATATTGCAGATGAAAAAATGCTCGAGCAAATCGCCAAGGATATTTCGCCCGAAGCGAGATTGCTGATGAAAGCATTTTGGCCAGGGCCGCTGACGATGATTTTTTACAAAAAAGATATCGTGCCCTCGCAAACGACGGGCGGTCTCGAAACAGTGGCAGTACGTTTTCCAAGCAATATCATCGCAAGACGATTGATCGAGTCGGCAGAAGTTCCCATTGCTGCACCGTCGGCAAATATTTCGGGCAAGCCGTCCATCACCTCAGGCAAGTACGCCGAGATTGAAATGCAGGATCGAGTCGATATGATTATCCTTAGTGAGGATTCGAACATCGGAATCGAATCTACGGTGGTCGATATGACGACTGCTCTACCGGTTGTGCTTCGACCAGGCAAAATTTCGCAGGTCGAGATTCTTCGCTGCATCTCAAAGGACGAAAAAGATTTTTTGCAGAAGCTTGAAGCATTCGATGCAATGATGGAAAGCCGAGAAGACTTTTCATCTGCACCAAAATCGCCTGGGATGAAATACAAGCATTACAGCCCAGACGCAAGAATTTTCTTGATGAAGAGCGAGGAAATTCTCCAGCGACTGAGCGCACGAGCGGATGCTAGAAGCAAAAAAGCAGATACGATAAAAGAACAAGAAACAGCACAACTTGAAAATCACCGTGACAATCCCGCTAATGTGCAAGACAAAAAGTCGGATGAATCATCCGCAAAAGATCAATGCACAACAAGAGAGGTCGAACCACAGGATTATCTCCAAGCGCTGATTGAGAGCTTGGAGGACGAAAAAATTCGTGTGTTCACAGTCGAAAATAATAAAAATATGTATGGAAGTCTTGCACAATCGCTCGGGCAGGATCCAGAAGAAATCGGGAAAAATTTGTTCACCTATCTGCGAGATATGGATGAGCAGGGCGTGGAAGTCATTTTGTTTGAAGAGTTGCAGTTAGAAAAATCCTCGGAATTTCTTTCAGCGATTATGAATCGTATTCGCAAAGCAGCAGAGAATGTGGACTTCTAATAAGCAACACAAAACACAAAACAAAAAATCGAATGGAAGAAAAACTTGCAATTCGCTAGAAAGTGGAATGGAATCAAAAGGTTACGCAAAGTAAGTTCAATCAGTATAAAGACAACAGAATAATCTGTAGCGATATATGAATGGAAATAAGGAGGGATCGATATGAAAATTGGTCTAAGCGCAGATCACGGTGGCATCAATCTTAAGGCGAGAGTGAAGATGCATTTGGAGGCGAGAGGTTTTGAGGTAATCGACTACGGAACCAACTCGATGGATTCGGTGGATTATCCAGATTACGGTAAATTGCTCGCAGAAAAAGTTCTCGCTGCAGAAGTTCAATATGGCATTGCAATTTGTGGGACAGGAATCGGAATCGGAATCGCAGCAAACAAAGTCAAAGGAATCCGCTGTGCCAATGTATCGGATACTTTCTCCGCAAAAATGGCGAAACGTCATAACAATTGCCAGATGATTTCGCTCGGCGAAAGAACGCTCGGCGCAGGATTGGCGATGGAGATTGTGGACGCATTTTTGGATGCAGAATTCGAAGAGGGAAGACATGCTCTTCGTGTCGATAAAATAATGGAAATTGAAAAATAGGAGGCAATATGTCAAAACTAGTAATTTATGATCACCCACTGATTCAGCACAAGCTGACAATGCTTCGGGATGTCAACACGGGCTCGATGACTTTCCGAGGATTGGTCAAAGAAATCGGGATGTTGATGGTGTATGAGATGACGAGACATCTTCCGCTGCAAGACATCGAGATTGAAACTCCGCTCACTAAAATGAAAGCGAAAACACTTGCGGGGAAAAAATTGGCGGTTGTTCCGATTCTACGTGCAGGTCTTGGCATGGTGGACGGTGTGCTGGAGCTGATTCCAGCGGCAAAAGTTGGTCATATCGGGATGTATCGCGATCCTGAGACGCATCAGCCAGTAGAATATTTCTGCAAGCTGCCACAAGATTTGTCGGAGCGAGAAATATTTGTGGTCGACCCAATGCTTGCAACAGGAGGTTCCGCTGCAGCAGCGATCGATCTTCTCAAGCAAAAAGGTGCGGTGAACATTCGACTAGTTTGCCTCGTTGGTTGTCCTGAGGGCGTCGCATTTATGCAAGAAAAACACCCCGATGTGGATATCTATCTTGCAGCTTTGGACGAAAGGCTGAATGAAAATTGCTATATTCTACCAGGACTTGGCGATGCAGGAGATCGTATTTTTGGTACGAAATAGTTGAAAGGGTTATGGTTTGAAAAAAAGACAACTCATTTACCACTATCTGTGGATAATCGTGTTCTTTTCATTTTTCATCGCATCAGGATTGCTGCTTGAACCAATAGACAAGCTAGGAAAGGGTCTGTATGCGATATTGAGCGATTCCTCGGTGTTGTTGACAGACTACCTCGCAGTCGGCGGACTGGGAGCAACTTTTATCAATGCAGGACTGCTGGGACTTTTTGCGGTCTACATCCTCTTGCGGATGGATCTTAAGCCCAACGGTTCCATCATCATGTCGTTGTTTTTGTTGTTTGGCTTTGGATTTTTTGGAAAAAATCTGCTCAATGTATTGCCGATTTTTGCTGGCGTCTACATGTATTCCAAAAAGAAGAAACATCCGATGCGAAACTACATTATCATCGCACTGCTCAGCAGTTGCCTTGCGCCAGCGGTCAACCAGATTTTTATTTTGGTCACGGATAATGTGCCAATCAGCGTAATTCTTTCGACACTCGGAGGAATGCTGATCGGATTTATTATGCCACCGCTCGCTTCCCACTGTGTGCGTATTCACGAGGGATTTATTCTTTCTAATGCGGGCTTTGCGGCAGGATTTATCTCGATGGTGTATGTTGCGCTGCTCAAGTCTTTTGGATTTGATTTGGCATCCAAAGTGGTCTGGTCTTCAGAGTATGCGCTGGAGCTGACGGTTATTTTGGTTATTGTATTTGTCGGAATGGTGATCAATGGGATGATCTGGGGTGAAGACATCAAAGAAAATTTTGTTGATCTCCAAAACGAAACGGGTCGTGTGGTAACAGACTTCTTCATATTGTATGGAGATTTTGTTCCACTAATCAACATGGGGCTTGTGGGAATTGCTTATACGGTTCTCACGCTTGTGATCACAGGTACGATGAATGGGCCATTTGTGGCGAGTATTTTTACCGTCGTCGCTTTTGCGGCTTTTGGCCTCAACTTCAAAAACGTAATTCCTGTCACCGTCGGAGCAGTACTTGCGGCACATCTGAACATCATATCGTATGATGTCAACAATTTGATGCTCACGATTTTGCTCGGGACGGCGCTTGCACCATTTAGCGGCTACTTCGGTGTGCTATGGGGCTTTGCTGCGGGATTTATCCACCTGTGCTTGACACTCAATGTTGGGGTGATCAACGCAGGAATCAATTTATACAACAATGGATTCGTCGCAGGACTTGTAATGATTGTGCTACTTCCAATCGCATCATCATTACGCGAGGAATTGGAATAAAGGAGAACTAGGGTATGTATGTAGATCATCGTTTGATCAAAATTATTGACGAAATTCTTGTGTTTTTGTACAGTTATTCTTCCAAAAATATCAAAATCGAAATCAACAAAGAGCATCGAGAGTATTCGGAACTGTTTATCGATGCAAAACTTGGAATTCCGATTGAAGTGAAAAAACTTCAAAAGCTCGAAAAACTTCTTTCAGCACCAAGACAGCATGAGATGGAAGAATATTATTGGGGTCTGACTGGCAACGACACGACGCCGAGCTGCGAACTTGCACTCGTCGGCATGATGATTGACTGGCACGAGACCACTTATAATGCGGAGGAGCCAAGGCTCACCCTGAGAATCCGCCGCAACAAAATTTAGAGAAAAAAATAGGAAGAAGCAGGATGATATTAGGTATTGGAGTCGATTTGGTCGAAATTGAGCGAATCAAAAAAGCGATCGAAAAAAATCCTCGTTTTTTGGAACGTGTGTTCACGCAAAAAGAAATCGAGTACGCAACGCATGGGGATCAAATAAAATTTCGCTCGCTCGCCGGAATGTGGGCGGCGAAAGAAGCCTTTGCCAAAGCGACAGGGAAAGGATTTCGAGATTTTGCGCTGAAAGATGTCGAAGTATTCCACGACGAGCTCGGAGCACCGACCATCGTCCTGCACAACCATGCGCTCGCTGATACGGTAGGAGCGAGCGTACATCTGAGTATTTCGCACTCGGATTCTATGGCAACCGCCTACTGTATTATCGAAGGAGGAAAATAATGAGCAATCATGCGCCCACATGGGCAGAAATCCACTTGGAATCTCTGGAAGCCCAAAAAAGTTGAGCACAAAAGCCCCAGAGCCAAAATGGCGGCAAATACTTTGTTTAATTTCAT
>JBHBDS010000114.1:0-5890 GCA_041784625.1 Filifactoraceae bacterium | reverse complement strand
TCTCAAGCATCAAAGATACTCAGCTGCTTTGAAATCTCTTTTTGTTCAAATTCTTTCAGATAGGCAAAGATTCGATCATTATCGTGCAAGATCTTCTCTTTTTCACAGAAAGAATGAAAAATCGTCATGAGGTTCGAATTGTTTTTGCTTTCAACAATATATCGATTACCAAACTCCTTGATGTATCGATCCTTCAGTCCAGGAAATTTTTTGTCCAATGCATAGTAGAAATATTCTCGATTCCCTTCTCTCAGTGTAAGACCTATCCCAAAGCAAATGATTCCTTTTACCTTGGCCTCTTTGCAATAATTTAGAATACCGATGAGATTTTCTTCCGTATCATTGATGAAAGGCAGTATTGGGCTCAGCCACACAACAGTTGGTATTCCCGCATCCCTCAATGCAAGCAGAGTGTTGAACCGTTCCTTGGTGGTAGAAACATTTGGTTCAATCAACTTGCATAGCTGTTCATCATAAGTAGTGAGTGTCATTTGAACGACACATTTCGTCTTTTTGTTGATTTCTTTTAGCAAATCCAAATCTCTCAGCACATTGGCGGATTTTGTGATGAGAGTGATTCCAAAACCATACTTATGGATGACCTCAAGAGCCTGTCTCGTGTGATGGAGCCTGAGTTCCTCTGCAATGTACGGATCAGT
The DNA here is from genome assembly GCA_041784625.1 of Filifactoraceae bacterium. Lineage (GTDB taxonomy): Bacteria > Bacillota > Clostridia > Peptostreptococcales > Filifactoraceae > JAUNKE01. The sequence continues at coordinate 5,231 of JBHBDS010000114.1, read as the reverse complement.
CATAGAGCCCATCCCAATCATACATTTTTTTCTTTTTCTTCTTAAACTTTCCTCCAAAAGTTGTATGGCATTTTCTTTCACTTCCACATCCTCAAATGGATGGTTCATTTGATAACAGTTACTCCTTGAGTCGCAATAAATGCAGCCATGAGTGCAACCTCGATACAAATTCATTCCATTTTTTGAGGATAATATTCCTGTTACTTTTGTAAAATGCACTTTACGATCCTATCCCATCTATTTTGACTTACAATTTTTCTGGTGAGCCTTTAGCTTTTTCATCGCCCAATCATAATGACTTGCCGTCGCACTCACAAAGTACGAGCCGAGCGTGCTCCCAACAGTCCACCGATAAACCCCTTTTGAAAACAATTCGTCGCTTGTAAATTTCTCTGCTAACGCTAAAACCTCTTGATGTGATTTGTCAAACATTTCGGTAGCCTCCTCTAGGGAAGTATTCTGATGTTTTTTCCAGAACTCGACATTCATATCCCCATAGGTTTTCCAATTATATGGCTCTGGCAAAAATGGCTTTTCATCCCCCTTTTGGTTGGAATGTACCCAGTTCAAAATGAGCTGATGCCATTCATAAAGATGAATCAGAATATCTCGTAAATTCCTATCTCTTTTCCAATGAGCCTCTTTTTTCTTATCATCTTTTGAAAAATCAAATGGCGTGCTAAGCTCTTCCTCCGTCATCTTTGAAATAAGCAAGTTTAACTTCTCATAGTTTTCCTGCGCAGCGATCAACAAATCATTTTTCGTCGTTGGTCTTGGCATAACATTCACCCCTTCCATTTTTTAGATAATGATACCGAAAGATACTTGACACCTTTTGTCATATTTTATATTTTTTTGTCATTTTGTTGATCATTTCTTTGATTTGCGTTCGTACTTCCTCGGGTTCCAATACTTCTACGCCATCTCCGAAAGAAAAAATATACTGGTTTAGATTATAGTCATTTGGTATTTCTATTGTTGTCAATAAATTCCCCTCATTATCTTCGGTGATTTCTCCGTTTAATTCATCATATACACGAAAAGCCACTTTACGATCAAATTTAGCCTTTATACGCACCGTATTCTCGTGTGTCATTTCTTTTTTGAGTATTTCCTCTTCAAAGCAATCTTCAAATTTTTCTGCGTGGATTTCTAAATTTTTTATCCGAGACAATTTGAAATATCTAAAATCATTTCGAAGTAAACACCAGGCATATAGATACCAATCTTGGCTTTTGAAAAGCAGCCTCACTGGTTTGGCACTTCGGTTGGTCTCTTCGTTGCTGCTAAAGTATGAAAACGAGATGATATTTTTTCCTAAAATCGCTGACTTAATATCATGGAACATTTTTTCATACAGCTTGTTATTTTGCCAATTGTTGAAGTCTACCTCGATCCAACTGGTGTTTTTCATCTTAAAGAGCGCAGACAGTTTTGTCAGGAGCTCATCTTCATATTTTATCGCCGTGTTCTCTAAACCTTGAAGAGCGGACATAATCTGCTCTTTTTCATTTTCAGAAAGCAGTGATCTACTCAGGACAAAATCCTCTGCAATTTCAATTCCGCCGCCCTTGCCCTGCGTTGCATAGATTGGAATCCCCGCAGAGCTGATCGAGTCTATATCTCGATAAATTGTTCTTACCGACACTTCAAATTTGTCCGCCAGCTCATTTGCTGTCACTTTTCCATTTTCCAAAATATAGTATAATATCCGAAACAATCGATTATCTTTCATCGTCTTATCATCTCCTACGCCCATCATACCATATCTTGACATTTGTTGTCATATTAAAAAGAAGCGACAAAGCAATAAAAAACACCCCTACAAGAGCATTTCTGCTCTTGTGCGGGTGTTCTTCATGCCCTCACTCTTTGAAATTAACCTTTTTAGATCGAAACAATTACTACTCAAAGTGAGGATGAAACAAATAGATGATAACCGCCACTTGCTCAGGTATATTTCTTATGATTTCAAGCATTTATTATTTCGCAGTGAAAATTCCATTCAAAAATTTATGGTAAAGATAGCTTCCCAAAAATTTTTCAGTTCTTTCTATTTTAGTCAACCTTTAATGCTCGCATTCGCAGTGCGATCCGCTGAGTTTTTCGAAGTCGATGATACGGTCACAGATTCGATCTGCCAAGGCGTGGTTGTGTGTCACGGCGAGCAGTCCGATGCCTCGCTCCCGACAGATGTCTACGATCACATGCCAGATGGATGCCTGGGTAATCGCATCGAGCATCGTGGTCATTTCGTCTGCAATAATATATTTTGTGTTTGGTCCGAGCGCTCGTGCGATACAAAATCGTTGCAGCTCGCCACCGCTGAGCTCATTGGGCCAGCGTGATAGCCATTCTCTTTTGATGCCGAGCAAGTCGAGTGTTTTTTCGTCGATGTCCCAACCCTCTGCAAGCACCTGATGCATTTTCCATTTTGGATTGACCGCTTTTTCAGGATGCTGGTAGATCAGTTGCACAGGGCAATATCCTTTGCTCGGCAGTTTTTTGCCATCAAAAAGTACTTCGCCGCCCTGTGGTCTGATATATCCTGCCAAAATTTTTGAGAAAGTCGATTTGCCGCAGCCCGATGGTCCGATGAGTCCGACGATTTCGTTTGCGCCAAAGCTCATACTGATATTATCGAGTATCTTATGCTTTGGGTCGTAGCCGAACTGAATATTTTTTGCTTCTAATATCATGCTGCACCTCTATTCAAAAATATTGTCGTGGTCTGGGAGCGGATAGCCTTGTTCTTTGCAAAGTTTTTTGAGCTCCTCGGTGTCCATCGCTTGAAAATTGTTTTGTGGCAACGCATTCCACAGCGCTCTCGTGTACGGATGACGAATGTTCTCATTGCCTTCGAGAAAATCTTTGACTGTTGCTGTCTCAAGAATTGTTCCGCCGTAGAAAATCGAGATACGATCTGCCACTTCGCAGACCAAATCCACGTCATGCGTGATGAGCAGTACCGCTTTTCCCTCGTCTGCCATCGTGCGGAATACGGAGAGAATCTCTGCCGCAAGTTTTGGGTTGAGTCCTGGTGTCGGTTCATCTGCCACGACGAGCTTTGCATTCTCCACTACAGTGGTCATAATCAGCGCACGTCTTGCCATCCCGCCTGAAAGTTGAAATGGAAATTTGTCGCCGTCTTCCACTTTGAGGTTGAAGCTCTCGAACAATTCTTTTTGCTTCTGTTTGTCGAAATTCTTTCCAAAAATTTGGCGATTCGTTTTCATTAGCGGATCGAGATAAGAAATCGACTGTGGAATCAACGTGATGTCTTTGCCTCGATACTTGCCAATGTTTTGGCTGTTGAGCGGTTTGTTATCAAAAAACATTTCGCCGCCCATGATCGCATTCTCTGGCAAAATGTCGAGAATTGCGTGTGCGAGGAGACTTTTTCCCGAGCCAGAAGAGCCGACCACCGCATGAATTTCGCCTGGTTTTACGTCCATCGATATATCGTGAACGGCTTTTTTGATGATTTGGTTGAGCCTTCGATCGTACATTTTGAAGGACACACTCAGATTTTTTACTTCAATCATATCTACTCCTGTCCTGTCTTTGGATCGAGAAGTTTTTTGAGATTGTTCCCGATTCCGTCAAATAATAGTACTACCAAAAGCAATAATGCGCCTGGAAAAACTGCCAGCCACCACATACCAAGCGTGATGTATCGCATCGATTCGAAAAGAATAACTCCGATCGCTGGCTGCTCCATTGGAATCCCAAATCCCAAGAAGGTCAGCGATGCCTCATGCAAAATCGCATGCGGAAAGAGCAATAGCAGCCCCACAAAAAACTGTGGCAAAATATGCGGTAAAATATGTTTGACCGCAATGCCGAGCGGACTTTGACCAAGTTTTCTCGCTTGCAAAATATATTGATTGGTCTTGAGCGAAAGAATTTCCGCACGCACAATTCGGGTGAGTCCCGTCCAATGCGTCACAGCAACCCCGATGAGGATTCCCTTCACCCCTTTGCCGACCAAGATGGAAATCAGCATCAAGAAGATCAAATGCGGTTTGCCTTGGAAGAGGTCCACCAGCCATAGAATCGCAGCGTCCACTTTTTTGCCTGCCGTTGCTGCAAGCGTTCCAAGAATCACCGCGATGACGGAGCTTACGAGCGATGCAATCAGCCCGATTTGAATCGATGTCGTCATCCCTTTGACCGATCGATAGAACATATCTCGACCTAGCCAATCCGTGCCGAACAGATGTTCAGCGGACGGCGCCAAGTTTTGGCTCGTAAAATCCACGCCATAATGCGATTCGGTGATGAAAAATCCTGCGACAAAAATCGATAGAAGCAATGTCGCACAAACAACAACAATAGCAATCGTTTTGGTGCGGAGGTTGATTTTGCTTGTTTTATTCTGCATGGCTCGCCTCCTTGATTCTCGGGTCGATAATTGGATAGAGCAGGTTCGCAATCATATTGCCGACAAATACAATTGTTCCCGTCACCATAGTGATGCCGAGCAGCAGTGGCAAGTCCCCTTTTGTCCCCGCCATCATCGTCACGCCGCCAAGTCCTGCGTAGGAAAATACATTTTCCGCAAGCACTGAGCCGCCGAACAGCTCTGATATCGATGCGAATTGCAGCGTGATTGCTGGGAGCAAAATATTTCGGAGTCCATGATTTTTGATGATCGAAAATTTGTTTTCGCCTCTCGCTTTGGCAAAGAGCGCAAAGTCGCTATTGAACACGTCGATCATTTTTTCTCTCGTGTGCAGCGCTATATTGGACACGCCGATGATGCTCAGTGTGATTGCTGGAAGCGCAAGATGGTATAGTCGATCGAGCAGCGTAACATCTGCAGCCGCCTTACCGATTGGCGCAGATAGTCCGATTGGGAATACCTTAAACTTCACTGCAAAGAGCAGAAGCAGCAAAATCCCAATCCAAAAAGTCGGCATCGACGAAAGAATGTAGCAGAAAGTACGAATGCTGCGATCCAGCCACGAGTCCCGATACGCCGCCGACAAAATTCCTAAAATAAAACCAAAAACTCCCGACATCAGCCAAGAAATAAGCATCAGCAAGAACGAATTGGCAACCGCTGAGCTGATTACGTCAGCGACCGGTCTCTTGTACACTTGCGAGTCACCCATCTCTCCTTGCAGCAAATTGCTCGCCCATCGTATGTAGCGCACTGGTGCTGGGTCGTTTAGTCCCCATTTTTCTCGAATCAGCGCCATCTGTTCGTCACTGACCGAGTGTTCTGT
>JBHBDS010000113.1:0-6804 GCA_041784625.1 Filifactoraceae bacterium | reverse complement strand
GCAAGATCCATCACCTTGCAGATTTTTTGTGCGTGCATTTCGCCCAGCGATCCACCCACTACGGTAAAATCTTGTGCGTACGCATACACTAGGCGACCATCCACTTTTCCATATCCAGTCACCACGCCCTCAGCTGGTGCGTCCGTTTTTTCCATCCCAAAATTCGTGCAGCGATGCTTTACAAAAGCATCCAGCTCCACATAAGTACCTTCATCAAAGAGAAGATTGATTCTCTCTCTTGCAGTCAGCTTGCCAGACTCATGCTGTTTTTGCACACGCTTTGCGCCGCCCGCCTCTTCAATTTTGTTTCTTCTTTCAATCAGCTGTTGTAATTTGTCGGACATTGTTCCTCCTATTTCCTTTCACTCAGCTCGAGCAAGATTCCGCCAGTCGCCTTTGGATGAACAAAAGCAATTTTTGCGCCGCCCGCTCCATATCTTGGAGTTTCATCAATCATTTGGTATCCTTTTTCCTTCATCTCCGCAATTGCCTGCTCGATGTTGTCCACACGCAGTGCCACGTGCTGGATTCCTCCACGTCCACCGTTTTTTTCGATAAATCGAGCAATCGGTCCATCTGGCTCTGTCGATTCCAAAAACTCCAGCTCCGTGTCGCCCACTGGGAAAAACGCCACCTTTACTTTTTGCTCCTCGACCACTTCCGTGCCCTCGCATTTGATGTTCAAAACTTCCTCGTAGAATTTGATGGTATCGTCCAAATTTGCCACGGCGATTCCAATATGATCCACTCTACTAACCTTCATGATTTCCTCCTTCGATATTGTGAATGATTTCTTGTGCGATGGAATAAGGATCTTCTTTCCCTTGTTCTAGCAAATTCGTCGCATCGCTGCCACGCTCCATCAGCTCGGTCATTTTTTTCTCGATATATTCGTGGACAATCTCACGGATTTCAGATTTGTTTCGCAAAAATCTTCGCTCCGACAATTTGCCCGACTCCTCCAAATATGCTCGGTGTAGCAAAATGTTGTCCACCACTTTCTCCACGCCTTCGCCTGTCTCGCCAATCGTCATTGTAACGGGTGGTCTGAACTCCCAATCTTTTTTGAAATCCAGCATGATTTCGATCTCACGCAAAGTTTTTTTTGCGCCATCTTTGTCCGCTTTGTTGATGACAAAAACATCGCCAACTTCCATCACGCCCGCTTTGATCGCTTGGATGTCATCGCCAAGCCCTGGCACCATCACCATCAATGTCGTGTCCGCCGTCTTGACAATCTCCACTTCCGACTGTCCCACGCCGACCGTCTCGACAAAAATGTAGTCGCAGCCGTACGCATCCAGCACTTTGATCGCGCCTTGGGTCGCTTTGGAAATCCCGCCTAGCTGACCACGAGAGCCCATCGAGCGAATAAACACGCCCGGATCGAGATACAAATCGCCCATGCGGATTCGATCGCCGAGAATTGCTCCCTTGGTAAAAGGACTGCTCGGGTCGATTGCGATGATGCCGATTTTTTTCCCTCGCTTACGAAACTCCTTTGTCAGCTTATCCGTCAGCGTCGATTTGCCCGCACCAGGCGGCCCAGTGATGCCGACCACATACGCACCCGTGCTGCTGTGGTATATCTCTTTGAGCAGTTCATACTCTGCGTCACGTCCACTCTCGATGATGCTAATCAATCTTGCGCAAGCGACTTTGTCCCCTTGCACCAATCGTTTGACAAGCTCGTTCATATTTGCTCCTGTTTATCTTTTTAGATTTGCTCGGATAAAATCTGCGGTAACTCCCGTCGGTGTCCCTGGTGTAAATACTTCGGCGATTCCCTTTTCTTTGAGGAAAGGAATATCGTCATCTGGAATCACGCCGCCGCCGATCACGAGCATCTCATCGTACACGCCATTTTGCTTGAGCAGATCGACCACTCGTGGCAAAATATGGCTGTGCGCACCCGAAAGAATGCTCATCGCCACAACATCCACGTCCTCTTGGATTGCCGTCTCAACAATCTGCTCTGGCGTTTGTCTTAGTCCTGTGTAAATTACTTCCATCCCTTCGTCACGCAGCGCCCGTGCAACCACCTTTGCGCCACGATCATGCCCATCCAAACCGGGCTTTGCTACCAATACTCTTATTATTCTCTCCATCGTATCCTCCAATTATAGTAGCACGGTTTGCTTGTACTCGCCAAACTCCGCTCGCATTACATTGCAAATTTCTCCAAGCGTTGCATACGCCTTCACCGCATCCAAAATATATGGCATCAAATTCTCATTCGAGCGACAAGCCGCGCCAAGATCAGCGAGCGTTTTTGTCACTAGCTCATTGTCACGTCTTGCTTTTAGCTCAGCGATTTTTTGTGCTTGTCTTTCGCCAACTGATGGATCGACACGAAGAAGTCCCGTAGGTTTTGGCTCATCCACTTGGAATTTGTTCATCCCAACGATCACACGCTTGCCTGTTTCAATGTCCTTTTGGTAATTGTATGCCGCATCCATAATTTCTTGTTGCATATAGCCACGCTCGATTGCCGATGGCGAACCGCCGAGCTCGTCGATTTTGGAGATTAGTTTCATCGCCTCTTCTTCCAATTTGTTGGTCAACGATTCGACATAGAAAGAACCAGCGAGCGGATCGACCGTCTCCGTCACGCCCGACTCATACGCCACAATCTGCTGCGTACGAAGTGCTGTCTGCACCGATTGCTCTGTCGGAAGTGCCAATGCCTCATCCTTGGAATTGGTGTGCAACGACTGCGTGCCGCCAAGCACCGCTGCGAGCGTTTGAATCGCAACACGCACGATATTGTTCTCTGGCTGCTGAGCAGTCAGCGTCGAGCCGCCCGTTTGCGTGTGGAATTTCAGCATCATCGACTTGTCCTTTTTCGCGCCAAAACGCTCCTTCATAATCTTCGCCCAAATTCTTCTCGCTGCACGATACTTCGCCACTTCTTCAAACAAATCGTTGTGCGCATTGAAGAAGAACGAAAGTCTCGGCGCAAAACTATCCACATCCAATCCCGCCTCAATCGCCGCATTGACATATGCGATTCCGTTGGAAAGCGTGAACGCAATTTCCTGCGCCGCCGTCGAGCCAGCCTCACGAATATGGTAACCCGAAATCGAAATCGTGTTCCACTTCGGCACATTTTGTGAGCAATATTCAAATATATTTGTAATCAGTCGCATCGATGGATTTACAGGGAAAATGTAAGTCCCTCTCGCAACATATTCTTTCAAAATATCATTTTGGATCGTTCCCTTGAGCTGATCCGCAGACACGCCTTGTTTTTCTGCCACGGCAATATACATCGCAAGCAGAACCGATGCCGGCGCATTGATCGTCATCGAGGTCGAGACTTCGCCCAGCGGAATTCCGTCAAACAGAATCTCCATATCCGCCAACGAGTCAATCGCCACACCAACCTTACCCACTTCGCCCTGAGCAATCGCATCATCCGAGTCATAGCCCATTTGCGTTGGAAGGTCAAAAGCGACCGACAATCCCATCGAACCTTTTTCAATCAAGAATTTGTAACGCTTGTTGGACTCCTCCGCAGTCGCAAAACCCGCGTACATTCTCATCGTCCAAAAACGTCCGCGATACATCGTATCTTGCACACCACGAGTGAATGGATACTCCGCAGGCAATCCCAAATCTCTCAGATAGTCAATGCCCTCTACATCCGCTGGTGTATACAATCGTTTGATCGAAACGCCCGAAGAATTCACAAATTCGCTTTGTCTCTCTGGAAACTTCGCCAAAGATTTTTGCAATTTGGACTCCTCCCACTCCTTCACAGCGTCTTCAATTTGATTGACAACATTCTTTTCAAACATATTCGATTCCTCTCGATCCTTTCTCATTTTATCGCCAAAAATTGCCCTTCACTTCAATTTTTACGGCGCACGAATCCTCAAGTTTTTTGGTGCTTGCGACTTTGTCGGAAAAATTTTCATCAGCTTTCGTTCCTATCGCTTGCGCTCCTCTTTCTCAAGCAAGCGATGCAATGATAGTTTCCTTGCGGCAACGCCGTTATACGACTTGTCGCAATAAAAATTCACCGAGTATCATTATATCACATAATGCACATTCTCCAAAGGGTAGCGTTTGCCAAAAAGGCGAAAAAATTTCATTTTTTACGCCAAGAATGAACAAAATCTCGCTGCAAAATCAATTTTATTTTCGAACCACAAAAGTTTTTTCGTAAAAATTTCGCCATTCATTAATTTTTTCTGCTCATTTTGGAATAATTGCAAGAATATTAGTGGTCGATACAATTTTTTTTGCAAAAAACGCAAACTCTTTGACAAAATTTGATGTAAGAAATTTTTTCCCATCCTAGCTTGATTTTTTTGTTCAAATCCATTATGCTCAGAGAGAACGGACGCAAAAATTCTTACAGACTCAAATTTTGTGGCGATTGCAATCGGCATACGCAATCTACAAAATATCTCATATGTTGCACTGCTAGCAACTCAGTAGCATTCGCACATCACAGCACGGAGGTTTCTATGCAAAAAATATTGGTCAGCGCCTGCCTACTTGGCGTCAACTGCAAATACTCGGGCAAAAACAACGAAAACGAGTCCATCAAAAAGCTCAGCGAAAAATACGAGCTTGTTCCTGTGTGCCCCGAAGAACTCGGTGGACTCTCGACCCCACGCCCACCCGCAGAAATCATCGGCGAGCGAGTTCTCACCGTTGACGGCAATGATGTGACCGAAAACTTTTTTCTCGGTGCAGAAAAGACACTCCAAATCGCACAGCAAAACCACTGCACCATCGCCATCCTCAAAGAAGGCAGCCCATCCTGCGGCTCAAACACCATTTATGACGGCACATTCTCCGGCACAAAAAAACAGGGGAGCGGCATCACCACCCACCTGTTACGTCAGCATGGAATCAAAGTTTATTCCGAAGACGACATCAGTTTCATATAGACATTTCTCATTTTGAACAGATAGACACCGTTTCGCCCAAACAATTCAAAAGAGCCGACTTCTCGTCCGTATTCATCCACCAAGAAAACTTTCACATACAAATCGTTCTAAGTTTCCTGCTATTCATCTTTCAAATATTTCTTCAACGCCTTATAAAGCATCACTCCAAGCGCCGCCAATCCGACCAATATCGCCGTGTTGATCAACTGAAAAATTATCGTCATTACATTCAAATCCATCGTACGCCTCCTATTTACTATTTATTTCTTCTCATTTCGTAGCAGATGAATGATCGTCGCAATCAGTGCCGCCGTGCTCACTCCTGCAACAATCGGGACACTGTCAAAAGTTTCGACAAAAATCTGTCTCCACGAGGCAATCAAAATAAACACTTGCGTAAGCACCATTAGGCGCAAATACTGTTTCAAATCATTGAACGAATTTTTCATTTTCTCCTCGCTTTCTGCTACGAAAATCTTGAATCGTCAAATATATCATCCGAACCCATAGCAATGTTGTCATGCTAATATGACTTCGAAAAATCTGTCGTGTCAAAAATAACCATGTCGTGTCCACTTTTCCGTAGCTGTTAGAATGCAGAGCAACAAACTTCAACAATGGAATCCACATCGCTAGGTATGCAATCGGCAGAACCACTCGCCACGATAATTTGCCCTCACTCTCCGTCGACCACGCGCCCGTCAACATACACATCACAAATGGCATCCAAAAATATATTTTCTCCTGAGCAGACGAAATCGTCAGGCTTTCATTTCCAAAAAGATAGATCAGAGAGCCAAAATAGATTACGTGTAATATTACTACCGCAAGAAAAAATTTTTTCGAGTTGATTATTTTTCTCATCGTCTCCTCCATCCAACAATTTTCAATTTACTTTCTTCGTCTCCAAGGGTGCCCTTCAAACCCTCTCACTTTTATTGTCTCACAACTTAATCGCAAGTTCAATAATTATGACAACATTGTAACTTTTTGTTGTGTAATTTTTTGACTTAAGTTCAATGTTATGTGCTAATAGATAATACCCATGACGAAAAGAGAACGATAGCTAGCATAAAAAAATGAGCACAAACGATGTTTAGCGATGTTATTTTATTCAACCGATACGCACCGACATTTATCAGAAACAAATAAGTCACAAAAACAAGAGCATATAAAGCATTGCCAACCGAATGCAATCTATAGATACAATATTCTAGAAATAATAACAATGCAGATATTGCTATACAAAAAATAGTGCCTCTAAACAACCTTTTCATTTTTTTCCCAAATTATTGACATAGGTCCAACCACTTCCCCTGCCATAGAATAGAGTGGCATCCCCATCAATAACATTCCTACCAATGCACTTGCTGCTAATTTTCGATTTCTTTTCATACTATTGTCCTCCTCATTTGCTTCTTTACAATACATAACGTTAGAAAACAACAATTTGTTGCAAGATTTTTGAATTTTTTTCAAAAAATTTTTTCTCACCCAAAATAAAAAGTCTCAAACGCTGATTAATACTGCATTTAAGACTTTCAACTTTTTTGAAAAATTATTTTCTATTTTCGAATGCACTTTCAAGCATTTTGATTACTTCTTCTTTGTCTAAATGTGCAAAAATACCAACAAACACATCCCCATCTAGTACAAAAACTGTCGAATGCGGGAGTTCTCCGTCTTTTGCGTAAATCTGTTTCCCCTCCATTCCATTTAACTCAAAATCTTCATGAACTATTTTTTCTGTGAATTCAGCAAACCCGCCATTATGTGCACTCTCATACAAAAACATAATAGCTCGTCCATCTTCCGAAAAATATATTTCTCTATGAGTACTAAAAATGTCTTCTTCTTTTTCAAGCACAAATCCCTCTGGAATATATCCCAATGAATAGTC
>JBHBDS010000112.1:0-7121 GCA_041784625.1 Filifactoraceae bacterium | reverse complement strand
AGCAACTCGTCGGCAAAAAACTGATGGGCGAGTTTGCCAACAAGCAAGAGCCAGAGTACACAGAATTGTATCAGCAACTGATTGATCGAGCACAGGCATAGGAGGAGCGATGAAAACAGAAATCAGACTAAGCGGCTCTGGCGGACAGGGCGTGATTATGATCGGTGTCATTCTTGCTGAAGCAGGAATCGAAATGGGAAAAAATGTCATCCAAAGCCAATCCTATGGACCAGAGGCACGAGGTGGAGCGAGCAAGGCGGAAGTTGTTATCAACGACGACGAAATCTTTTTCACCAAAGTTTTGGCGCCGAATATCTTTTTGGCTTTGACACAGGATTCCTACAACAAGTATAATAAAGAAGTAGTCGATGGCGGAATCTGCGTGGTGGATAGCTCGGTTCGCACAGGCGAAGAAGTGCTCAATCGAACCGTCTACACATTGCCGATTGTCGACACAGCAAGAGATACGATCGGCAAATCGATAGTGACAAATATCGTGGCGCTCGGTGCGCTCAGTCGAGTGATCGAATCTCTCAGCGAAGAAGCGCTAAGGACGGCGATGCTCCACCGAATCCCAGCAGGAACCGAAGAGCTCAACCTCAGAGCATTTGAAGAAGGGATCAAGCTGTTCGACGAATCGATTCCGACGCATATCGCTGGCGAAAAAGTAATCGACTACAGAGAAAAAACAATCGTCGCTGGATTTGAATAATATCAAAAAAAGTCTTTGACAAGGAATGGTTATGAACGAAATTCAACTTTTTGCGGTAGTATTTGCGCTACCGATTTCATTGATGTTTTCCTATATAATAGACCGATGGTTGGGGGATCCTTTGTGGCTCCCCCATCCTATTGTTGCGATCGGAAAACTCATTTCTTTTTTGGAAAAACAAATACGTAAAATCGCAAAATCTCCCCAGATGCTAAAAATTGGCGGAGTATTTTTGTGGCTCATCACCGTCGGAGCGGCGTATGGAATCACTGCGAGATTGCTCGCCGTTGCGCTGAGCATCCATTTTTATCTATACCTTGTGCTACAGATATTCATTATGTGGACGGGAATCGCAGGCAAATGCTTGCACGATGAATCGCAAAAAGTGTATCGCCTCGTCAAGGACAAAAAACTCGAGCCAGCCAGAACACAGATTGGATACCTCGTTGGGCGAGATACGACGCAGCTGAGCTTTGGCGAGATCATCCGTGCAACCGTCGAGACCGTGGCAGAAAACACCGTCGATGGAATCACGGCGCCACTTTTTTATGCGATGATCGGCGGCGCGCCGTGGATGATGGCATACAAAGCGATCAACACGCTCGATTCGATGGTTGGATACAAAAATGAAAAATACAAAGACCTCGGATTTTTCTCGGCAAAGATGGACGATCTGGCAAATTTCATCCCTGCTCGAATCACAACCGTGGGGTTTATCTTCGGCGCAGCAATCGCAGGATACGATTATCGCTCGGCACAAAAAATCGCCATGCGAGATCACAAAAACCACAAAAGTCCCAACGCAGGATGGCCCGAGGCAGCAACGGCGGGCGCTCTTGGAATCCAGCTCGGCGGAGCGAATGTGTACTTTGGTGAAATTGTCGAAAAACCAACCATCGGCGACAAATATCGAGAACTCGAAGCAGAAGACATCAACAAAGCAGGAATTTTGATGAAAAAAACCGCCAATGTGATGCTGCTTTTGTATCTTCTTGTGCTCATCGCTGCACGAGTGAAATGGCTGTTTGGGGTGTAGAAAAAATTGAACATACTTTTTGAAAAATGAATCCGTTGAAAATTTTTTCGGAGTGTAGGTTCACTCCGTTTTTTTATTTAATAATTCAACAAACTTTGAACATCTGCGTTTCACAGATTATCTGTTAATCTTATAAAAATTTTTTTAATAATTTTTTGATTTTATGTTTCAAAAAATTTATAAATGGAATATAATAGCTATATTCTATTTAGGGAAAAATTGGATCAAAGGAGAGGAATTGTGAGAAAGAATTTAATTACCATCTTGAGTTTGGTAATGGCTGTGACGCTTGTCGGAGTGAATGTATATGCAGACCCCGAAAAAGCAACAGAGACAGTCGTTATCGAAGAAGTAGCGACAGAAGAAAAGACGACAGAAGAAACTGCAGAGGAAAAGTCGGCAGAAGAAACAACAACTGAAGAAAAAGCAGAAGAAACAACTTCAGAAGAATCGGCAAAAGGAGCTGAAGAAAAAGAAGCAGCGACAGAGGAAGAGTTGGAAGAGTTGCTCAAAGAAGCAAAAGATGCGTCGGAAGCAACACCAGAAGATTATTTTACTTTTGACTCGACTACTGGAACACTGACTAATTTTCACCCAAAAGAAGCGATTGAAACCCTTGTAATTCCAGCAAAAATTGGGGGGGTGGAAGTCAAGCACATCGCTTGGTGGCTAGGGCAAGACATGACGGATGCTACACGCTTGATTACAAAATTAGTACTACCACCAACGCTAGAATCAATCAAAGGATCGGGAGTCTTTAGAACTTTTGGAAATCTGGAAACGATTGAAGGTTTGGATTATCTCTTGGAGATTGGTCCGCAAGCTTTCGACAAATCGCCTAAGTTGCAATATTCTCTGTCCGAGAACACAAAATTGACAGAGCTAAAAATGTATGTATTTTATCAAAACTATTTCAGAACACCAGAAGAGAGTACAACCGTTTTGCCAAATAGTATTGTGAAATACCATTTGGGAGCGCTACAAGGAACTCGTGCGCCGGAGCTAATTATTGGGAATCAAACACATATCTTTGGGGATAATGTTTTGTGGCGCACACAGAGTCATAATATTGGACTCCCAACTACGTTGACAACTACAGGGGAAAATACATTTATTTTTAGCCCAGTTCGTACATTGATCATGTATAGCGCTAGCAATACAAAAATTTTGGAAGAAAGCGAATATGATGCACTCTTGGGAGAAATTACGAAACCAGCATCGCAATATAGTTCATCGCAAACCAATGTCGTGATTATCGACAGTCTTTTGGATGCGGATGAAACGGATGTCACAACAGAAGTGGGAAAAACGCTTGGATCAAAGGACACTCTATCAATCAGCGTAGAGCCAGCACTGACAAGTTTGGTGGGGCCAGCGCAAGGGACAACCCAAAAATTTGAAACTAGACAGTTTGACAAATCAAGACTAGGAGAATATTATTTTACAGAAAAAGAGAAATCCATCTATCTAAAGAATTTCACTGAAGCATATTCACTTTTCTCAGATGATCCATCGGTGATTCGTGTAGACGGAGATTCTCTTGTAGCAGTGGGAGAGGGGACTGCAACCATCACCATTCGTTCTCTCTGGAATCCGGCAAGAATGAAAACGGTAAAATTTACAGTTGACCCAGCGCCGATCGTTCCACCGCTTGCGCCACCAAGTGAACCGAGTGAGCCGATTTCACCAGTAAGACCAGATTCTGTATCGCCAGCTGCACCAGCATCCGAAGAAATCCGTACGGATGGTGTACCTCTTGCGAATATAGAAGATCGCAACGATACAAATATTGCCGCAGAAGAAATTGTTGGAGATAATGTGCCAAAAACAGCGCCAACGAATCAGACAAAAATTATGTCTGCGCCGAAAACAGGATCAAGAGAACTTTGGAGAGCAGAGTATTTATTCGCATTTGCGGCGATCGTTTTGATCATTGCGATAGCGCCAAAGAAAAGAAACAAATAAGGGAAGGATGAAGAAATTCTCCTAATAGGAAAAAATCGATATTGATGCAGAGAAAATGGTGGAGAAGTGATGAACTGAAAGGAGTTCATATCAAAATTGTTCTGTAGCAAAATATCGGATAAAAATGTAAAGCAGAGAAAAGAAAATAACAGAAACAATAGAAACAATAGAAACAATAGAAACAATAGAAACAATAAAGCGGAGTGTACCCTGTAGCGACCCCAAAAGCTAGAACCAAAATTTTAACGTTTGGAGGTCACATCATAGTTCATTTCGCTTTTTTTAGAGCTCTTTTTTTCTAAAGAGGTAATGCGTTTCTGCTAGAATGTTGCAAAAGGGAATGTGTTTCTTTGCAAAGGGCTACTAAAAAAGCTTATTATGATCTACGCAGAAATACAATTTTTTTGTGGGCTCAAAGAAGGAATAAGATTCTGCGATTAATTTTGTATTATCACTTGATTTTTTTCGAACTTTCGGGCACAATGATAACAAGCCAATGGCTAATCTATAGAAAGGAGAAAAAATATGGTAGAAGAGAAACGGTTTGCTGTATTGGTGGATGCCGAGAATGTTTCCGCAAAATATATCAAATATATTATGGACGAGCTTTCGGACTATGGCGTAGTGACTTACAAAAGGATTTATACCGATTGGACACAGCCTCTTTCCAACGGTTGGCGCAATGTATTATCCGATTACGCTTTTTCGCCAATTCAGCAATACTCTTATTCGTCAGGCAAAAACTCGACGGATTCCGCAATGATTATCGATGCCATGGATATCCTTTACTCAGAAATGGTTGAAGGATTTTGCATCGTATCGAGCGACTCGGATTTTACGAAGCTGGCAATTCGGCTCAAGGAATCGGGCATGATGGTTATCGGGATGGGCGAGCAAAAAACGCCGAAAGCATTTTCTGCGGCGTGCAATGTGTTTAAGTATCTCGACATTTTGGCGGGCGATGATTTTGCCGAAGAAGAAAGACTTCGTCACGGCAAAACGCATTCGAAACAGCCAAAGGTTGTGAAAGCGGAAAAAGTTGAGACGGAAAAAACGATCACCAATGTCAAGACGATCAACAAGACGATCAAAAAAATCTTGTCGGATCGAGAAGAGGATGGCAAGAGTGTCAGTATCGGAGAACTCGGCAATCTGCTCGTGAAGCGTTATCCAGATTTTGACGTGCGAAATTATGGTTACAGTAAGCTGTCCAAGTTTTTGCAAAACCAAAGTTTTGTGACGATCGAAACGATTGGAAACAATATGTATGCAAAATTGTCGGAGCACGAGAGCGAGGACAAATTGCAACAAGAGATCATCAGCATTATCAAGGAGTCGAACAACAAGATGGATATGTCCAAACTTGGACAGACCATCAACGACAGACATCCAGATTTTAATGTGCGTGATCATGGCTACACCAAATTCCAAAATTTTATCCAAAATATCTCGGGGCTTGTGATTAGTCGAAAAGGCAAAGATCATTGCCACAAAGTGGTAGAGCTTCGAGAAGAGGACGAAAAATAATCTTGGAGTATCAGCGTAGATACACCGACGACTTTAGAAATGAACGCAATAAAAAGAAAAACTGCATGCGGAATTTTCTCAAAAAATTCGAATGGCAGTTTACAAAATGAGTCGATATGGTATAATATTGATAAAGATAGCTGACCGTTTAAGACGGTTCGCCTCTGATGGTAATTCTAAATAAAACCACCAGTACTGCGAATACAGGTGGTTTTTTCCTACTTATTTTTCGGACTTTTTGTCTTCTTTTAGTAGGGCTATGATGTTCGTTATTAGCATCAAAATCATTATCACAATGGATAGAATTTCAAACGCTGTCATTCTCATCACCCCCAATCGTTTTGGATTGAGGCGAACCATCTGTATCAGCTATCGAGAAACATTATACCACATATTCAATTAATGAAAAGTATTAACTGATGAAAAATTTAAAAACCCATCGTTCCACAAAATCGGAATGATGGGTTTTGTTATTGTAAGGAGTACTCACATAGTTCATTATTATTTCATTCGTACGATCCACAGTGGGCCGCCATCGTTTGCACCGTATTTTAGTTCAGCAATCAAATCGCTGAGCGCCCATGTTTTTTGAGTATTAGCGACGGAGTTGGAGTCGGCGATGATCGCTCGACCATTTTCGTCCAATCCGAGTATCAATAGAAAATGCCCACTGCTTGTGCTGAAAGTTCCTTTTTTCATCAGAGCGACAAATAGATGCCCTTGCTCGAGTTGTTCTCGGATGCTCTGCTCACTATAGTCAGAAAATGCGGTAGAGTCGAGTCCAAATGCGTTTGCTCCATCACGAATGATGCCATGATACGAGCCGCTATGGAGCGCAAAATATCCTTTTTCTGCCGCCCAGTCCGCCGCTTTTTCTGGCGTCATTTCTTTTTTTGAAGTATTGGCGAGCAGCATAGCGAGTGCGGTCGGGCCGCAGCCATATTTGTCTATCGGATCGTATCCGCCGTAGAGATAGTCTTTCCACTGAGGGTCATGCTGATTGTAGTATACAAATGCCTCTAGATTTGTGTCTGTAATCAGTCCGCTGACTTCTTCTTGTTTTGCAAGAATTTCGACGGATTTATTTTCTGAAGAAATATTTTTTGCAGAAATCTCACCTGGTCGAATGATTTTGCCTTGGAAATGAGCCAATTGATTTTGGTCGGAATTTTCCGCTGTGTCAAAAATCATCTGGTCGGTCAAATAGCTGCGAGAATTGTTTTTGTCGTTTTCGCTGAGTAATTCGCTCGAATTCTCTGGCGCAGAATAAATCATCACCTTGGTTGGTTTTTCTTCGGCGAGTGATTGGAATCCTACGGCAATATTTTGTATTTGCTCTTCGGCTTCGTAAGCGATTTTCTGATGGATGCCTTTTATATCATTTGCCAAGATGGACCAGTCGAGATCAATGCCAGTCTGGTTGCTCATGGCGATTGTAATTCCTGCAAAGGCAACACCAAAGCTGCTCACAAAAGTCAGCAATAATTTTGAAAATGTTGCGATGCTTGAGTTCATAAAAATCCCTTCTTTTCGAATGCAACGTCCTTGTTACACTTTTTTGGCATTGTGAATATTTGCCAAATTTGATAAGATAATGGAAGAACAAATTCACGCAAAGGAGCGCCGATATGATTCATTTTGAAAATGTGAGCAAAAGCTATCCGTCGTCAAAAGGCGGCGTTCGAAATCTTTCACTGCATATCTGCGCAGGCGAATTTGTCTACATTATTGGGGAGTCTGGGGCGGGCAAAAGCACGCTGATCAATCTCCTTATAAAAAATATCGACCCAGATGCGGGAAAAATAAGGCTTTCGCATTTGGATTTGTCAGAAATTTTGCCTGAAGAGTTGGCGCATTACCGTCGAAATTTTGGGATCATCT
>JBHBDS010000111.1:0-10678 GCA_041784625.1 Filifactoraceae bacterium | reverse complement strand
TATGGAATAATATCTTCTTTGATTCGCTTGATTGCCTCGTCACGAATCTGAATCTGATACATTTTGTCGTATGGTTTGAATTCAAAAATCTGAAATGCATTGATGAGCACGGTCCCGTCCTTTTGGCGACCGAGGTTCAGCCCACGAGTTTGCATATGCGGATGGTTCACTGGTGCTGTGCGCAAGAAGTCATAGCCCCACGCCGCATCGCCGCTTGCTCCCGTGTCAAGATCGCCGTCATACTTCAGCGTGTTGCTGATCACATCCCAATTGAGTCCCTTGAGTTTGTACACGAGCGTTGCCGATTGGTACTGTCCTTTTAGTCCAAGATCTTCTTTTCCCTCGAGAAATTTTGCCCCCGCCATGAGTGCAATATCTCCATTTGGTGTTGCGTCAATGACAACTTTTGCCGTAATTTTTGTTGGCTCAGTTGCTCCATTAAGCACGATTTCACTTTTTTTGTCGGCGGAAATATATTTGTACGACATCTTATCGTCTGTCGTCAGCATCACTTCGACATTGGCTTCGACGAGCAATTTTTCAAAAGCCGCCTGCGCATCCCCGATGTCAAAAGCCTTTCGGTTGCCAATCATATTGTAAAAACGCTCGAACACGCCGTGGTTGAGGAAATTATCTTGGTAGCGATTCGTATACCACTGCGCCTCGCCTGGTGCATGGTTGAAGTCAATCATATTCAGCCAACCCAAGGTATACAGTCCGCCCACACGATCTCGGTTGAAATCCACCAAAAGCACACGCAACTTTTCTTTGCCTGCGCTGTATGCCGCCGCGATCCCCTCTGGATCCGAGCCAAACACGACCACATCGTACGCATCCCATCTCGGCATATCCGACGTCGCCAAAATGTTCGAACGATAGCTAAATTGTCTTCGCTCAATTTTTTGCGTAGTTTCTGTTGATTGAGCGTAGCTAAATGCCGTATTCATCAGCAAAAATCCAGCCATCAAAAAAGCAGTAATTTTTCTAAACTTTTTCATGCAAACCCCCAAAAAAGATTTTATTTCTCCACAGATTTTCTGCGGTCACATATTTTTTCGTACTATCTTCCATATTATACAGTATTATTTTCGCATTGAACATTACAATTATATTAAAAAACAAAATTCTCCCCAAAAAACTTTCTTGTCATAACGGTATTTTTCCACTACAATGGGAATAATCATTAGAAAGATTCTTTCGGGGCAACTTGTCCCAATTGATAAAGGAGAAAATATGTACAAAGGAATCCCTGCCTCCGAAGGCATTGCTATCGGAAAAGTGTTGCTCATGAAAAAAGAAGAACCAGACGTGAGCAAAAAAAATATATCACCAGAAGAAGTAGAAAAAGAAAAAAATAGACTCCAAGAGGCACTCGAAAAATCCAAAGAGCAGATTCAAAAAATCCAAGCCTCCGCAAGCGATGTGTTGAAAGAAATTCTCGATGCGCATCTGCTGATTCTCGAGGATGTCGAAATGATCGGAACCATCGAGCACAAAGTGGAACACGAGCTGCAGGATGTGGTATCCGCGACGAATGATACCGTCGAATTTTTTGCCGACATTATGGCATCGATGGACGATGAATATATGAAAGAGCGTGCTGCGGACATTCGTGACCTCGGCTACCGAATTCTCATGAATCTGCTCGGCAAAGAAATTTTGTCGCTGGACACCATCGAAGAAAGCGTGATTCTCGTTGCACACGACATCACCCCATCCGACACGGCGCAGATGAATCGAGAAAAAGTACTCGGCTTCCTCGCCAACATCGGCGGCAAAACTTCGCACTCTGCAATCATGGCAAGAACGCTCGAGATTCCAGCCCTCCTCGGCATGAGCAACATCACCGAGATTTTGAAAAACGGCGACTTTGTGTGCTTTGATGGCGAAGAAGGTGTTTTGCATGTCAATCCAGACGAAGAGACGCTTACGATTTTCCGCAAGCGACAAGAGGCTCAATCGCAAAAGAAAAAATTGCTCCAAGAATATAAAGACAAAAAGTCGCTCACCAAAGACGGGCACCAAGTCGAGCTGGCGAGCAATATCGGAAATCCAAAAGATGCGGAAAGCGCCGACAAAAATGGTGCAGAGGGCGTCGGGCTCTACCGCACCGAGTTTTTGTATATGGATCGTGAAAATCTGCCAAGCGAGGAAGAGCAATACGAAGCATACAAATCCGTGCTCGAGACGATGGGCGAGCGAGGCGTTGTCATTCGTACACTCGACATCGGCGGCGACAAAAAACTTCCGTACTTGCCACTGCCAGAGGAGATGAACCCATTCCTCGGCTACCGTGCCGTGCGAATTTGTCTCGACCAAAAAGATTTGTTCAAGACACAGCTTCGTGCGCTACTGCGTGCGTCCGTGCATGGCAACCTCAAGATTATGTATCCGATGATTTCTTCGCTCGAAGAAGTTCGTGCAGCCAATGCCGTGCTCGAAGAATGCAAAAAAGAGCTGAAACAAGAAGGAATTGCCTACGCAAAATTTGAAGTCGGAATTATGATTGAGATTCCATCCGCAGCCGTCTGTGCTGATCTGATTGCGCCCGAAGTCGATTTCTTCTCAATTGGAACCAACGACCTCATCCAATACACCTGTGCGGTCGATCGAATGAACGAAAAAATCTCGTATTTGTACAACGCATTCCATCCAGCCGTACTACGATTGATCAAACAAGTCATCGATGCGGCGCACAACAACAATATCTGGTGCGGAATGTGTGGCGAGACCGCTGGCAACAAATATCTGATTCCGATCTACCTCGGACTCGGACTCGACGAATTTTCCATGAGCGCAGGCAGCATGCTCAAAGCAAGAAAACAAATCGCTGAGCTCAGCCTAGAGGATGCAAAAAATATCGTAGAAAAAGTTTGGACGATGAAAACATCCGAAGAAATCGAATCGTATATGAAAAGCATTGTGGAGTAACATTGCGGAATAATAACTTATCTGCACATGCATCGCATCGACGTCCCATATAAAGGCTGCAGAAAATTTTGTGCTTACAGGGTGATTTCGTCTAACTTTTTGAGAACGACGCAAACTGCTCCCTGACTTAGCAATACAGCCTGTTAGAATCCATTGAAAAAAATAATAGAGTAACCCCTACTACTCCTTCGAGCGGTAGGGGTTTTCTTGGTGGTGATGCAGAATAAAAACTTCTTGCTTTTCAGCACCGCTATTTATTATTTTCAGCGTAACCATTTGTCGAAAAACAACCCATCATTTCCAAAAAAATATGAATCCGTCACACAATTTTACATAACAATGTGAGAAATGTCACATAATTATGTATAAAAATGTGATCGCTATCACATTTTTATGTATTTTTGTGTGAAAACAGTTGAAAAAAATTTCGTAAAAGGATATGATGGATGAAATTTTGAAAAGATATTAAGGAGGAAAAATGCAGCGACCTGCTACACGCAAAAATTTTCTAATCGATTTGTTCACCAATCCAAGGAATTTTGGAAATCGAATTTTGGATCAGCCAAAATTCCTGGAGCCATTATTGGTATTATTTGTTTTGACCTTCCCCGTTGTGGTGATTACTGGAGAATTCCCCTCAAAATATGCCGCAAAGGGCTCACCGCTCAATAATATTGGATTGACGGTTATTCTAACGATTTTTCTCATTTTTTCAATCGCATTCAATCTGCACTGCTTCGACTTGCGACCAAGCGGTTCGGTGGAACGACGACGTATAAGTATCATTTTTCGCTGATGCTCTATGCACAGATCATCGTGGCATTTGGCACGCTCATCGCCACCATCATCGGCGCAGCATTTGGTGATCCCTACATGAAATTATCGATTCTGCAATTTTTGCCGAGCCTGACGAGCAGAAAAAATATTTTTTACCACCTAGCAAATATGGCGAATCCGTTCTATATATGGTCGATGGTCGTGGTTTTTTATGGTATCCAAAGACTCCATCAGCAAGACGCCAAATTTGCCAAAAAATCATTGGCTCTCTATCTAATTGCCACATTCTTCTTGACAATCATGCGGTATCGACTCCGCTGATAATAATATACAAAGGTTGTATCATATCTATTGGAAAGAATATCCTAGCTATTGAAAAAATAGTTGGGATAATTTTTGCAAAAAACTGCATTTAGGACAATGAAATTTGCTATGATACGATTTACTAAGGTATAAATTACTAAATCGTAATTGACTAAATTGCAAAAAAGCAGTATGATAGTCCTATACTTTCAAAATATATTTCTTAACGTAATATGCATCGTAGTTCAACAACAGTAGGTAGAAAAAAATTCTATGGAGGTACGAAATGTTTATCGGTAGAGAACAAGAGCTTTCGACATTGAATAAGCTGTATCATTCGAATCGTTTTGAGTTTGCCGTAATGTATGGTCGCCGACGCGTTGGCAAGACGGCACTGATCAATCAATTCATCTTGGACAAAAAATCCATCTACTTTATGGGCGTTGAAAGCAACGAAAAACAGAATCTGGAAAATTTCAGTCGTAGTATTTTTGAGATGGAAAAAAACTTTTCGACAGAGCTGAGCTTTTTGTCCTTTCAAGCTGCTCTCGAATATCTCTTCGAAAAATCTCAAGAAGAGCACATCATTCTTGCAATCGATGAGTATCCATATGTAGCAAGATCCTCAAAAAGTCTTGCTTCAACCCTTCAGCTTCTCATTGACAAATACAAAGATCGCTCCAAGCTGATGCTGATACTTTGTGGATCGTCCATGTCTTATATGGAAGATCACGTGCTCTCGTACAAAGCGCCACTGTATGGTCGACGCACCGCACAGCTCAAGATTTTTCCATTTGATTTTGCAGACACTTGCCGCTATTTGAATAATTACAACGCTTACGAAAAAGCACTGGTGTACGGAATATACGGTGGCACTCCGCAATATTTGCTCCAGCTGGACGATTCCATTTCAATTCAAGATAATATCGCAAATACTTTCCTAAATCCCAACTCTGCACTCTTTGAGGAACCAGAAAATCTTTTGAAGCAAGAAGTTCGTGAGCCTGCGCTTTACAATGCGATTATCACCGCCATTGCAACAGGATCTTCTCGACTGGCAGAAATCTCGACCAAAGTCGGAGAGGAAACCAGTATTTGCTCCGCATATCTCAAAAATTTGATGGAACTTGGCCTTGTCAAAAAAGAATCTCCTTTTGGCGAAAAAAATTCTCGACGCTCGATTTATTCGATTGACGACAATATGTTTCGCTTTTGGTATCGATTTGTCCCTGAGAACCGCTCGATTATCATGCGTGGTGCTGCGGATTTGGCAATGGAGAGAATTCTGTCTCATTTGTCCAGCTACATGGGATTGGTTTTTGAGGAAATCTGCAAACAATATCTGTGGAAGCTTTTGCTCACAAAAAAATCTCCCGTAAACTTTTCGGAGCTCGGAAGATGGTGGGGAACGAATTCTACTACTCGCAAGCAAGTTGAAATCGACTTGATGGGCGAGCAGGACAAGGACACTGCTCTATTAGCAGAATGCAAATGGACCAACGAAAAAGTAGATCTTGGCGTGCTCGAAAAATTGATGGAACACAGCAAACTTTTTTCCTATTCCAATATCCACTACTATTTGTTTGCAAAAAATGGTTTTACCAGCGGATGCATGGAGCGAGCAAAAGACTATCCGAATGTCCATCTCATCGATTACGATGAAATATACCAAACACTTATTGACAAATGAAGAAGCTATTGCAAAATTACCTCAAAAATGGCGAACTCCTTGGGATCACATCAGATAAGTAAGTTTTTTTCTTGAGTAGCAATGATCTTCGCTATGAAAATTCAATATATTTTGCATCAATTGATTTACTGAAATTAATAATTGGTGCTGCAAAGCGAGAAATTCTCATTCTGCAACACCAATTATTATAAATTTATTCTATAAGACTTCTCCCTAAAATCCTTCTCTTTCGATCAGCTGATACATCAGCGCATTACAAATTGCTGCTGCGACATTGCTACCACCTTTGCGTCCTTTTGCAACGATATACGGAATGCCCGATTCCATAATGAGCTCTTTGGATTCAACCACGTTAACAAATCCGACGGGCACACCGATGATGAGCTGCGGCTTGATTTTTCCCGCTTTGATCATTTCGTCGAGCGCAATGAGTGCTGTCGGTGCGTTGCCGATGGCGATGATGAGTGGACGATCGAGTTTCGCCGCTTTTTCCATCGAAACGATCGCTCGAGTCACACCTCGTTCTTTTGCTTCTTTGGCAACATCTTCGTCGGCAATATAGCATTCGACATCGCCGCCCAATTTTTTGAGTGACGGCTTGCTGACTCCCGCTTTTGCCATATTGGTGTCGGTGATGATCATCGCACCGTTTTTGAGTGCACTAAGTCCCGCATCAATCGCATCGTCTGAGAACACCAAATTGTTTAGATATTCAAAGTCCGCCGAAGTGTGGATAACTCGTTTGATGACCGCTTCGTGCTTCGGATTCATCACAAATTCTGGATGCTCTTCACGAATAATTTGTCCGATAATTTCCATACTTTTCTTTTCAATTTCATTTGGTGCAATCAATTCAAATTTCATTTTTCATCTCCTTCCAATGATTGAAATCTCAATCTTTTTTGTATCCTAAAACATTTGTTCCAAAAAATTTTTTCATATAATAGTCCAAATTGACCATTGACAAATTTATTTTTTTCAGTTATCCATTTTCGGTATGCGCTTATCAAAAAGTTATCCACCGACTTATCCACTGCTGGCTATTTTTGCTCCCGAAACATTATCCAAAAATATCCTTTTTTCATCCGAAAAATTGTCTTAAATTGATGGTTAAATCGCATGAAGATTTTTTTACGAAAAACATTTTTTGATTTCCGCAATCGCTTCAAAAAATTTTATTTGATGAAGCAAAATTATTTTTGCAGATTTCTTGCGCAAAATATTTCGTCGCCATATCACGCCAATTTTACTCGCCAAATATTCGGACTCGTGAAAATTGTTTTCTCCTTACTCCTCATCCTTCGCCCAATCCAGTACATAGTCTGCCGAGATGATGTAGATCGGATTGTTCGCCATCATCATGTTGTAGCCAGCAACTTTTTTGGATTTTGCGGAGGAAATGCTGAGGTACTCGACATTTTCAAATGGCGCTTGCTCGAGCAAATGATTCGCCTCGGTGAGCGACTCGAGTGTGATCGTGTTGATGACGAATCGAATGCGCTCTGGTCCATTGTACTTGCTCTTATCTTCAGTCACTTCATAGGCTTTGCGATGTTTATCGACAATCTTTTCGATGATGCTGCCCATATTTTTTCCGCTGCCACCGATAAAAACTTTGTCTGCCTTCTCCCAGGCGTCCATGCCGTCTGGTGCTTTTGCTAGAGTGAGCTTGATATTGTAGATGCCGAGGCGCTGCTGATTGAGCTTGACGAGATCATACGCATCCTGTTTCTGTTCCACCGCATAAACCCACGAGCGATTCGCACGCTGCGCCATTTCGAGCGTCACC
This sequence comes from Filifactoraceae bacterium, assembly GCA_041784625.1. Classification (GTDB taxonomy): domain Bacteria; phylum Bacillota; class Clostridia; order Peptostreptococcales; family Filifactoraceae; genus JAUNKE01. The sequence continues at coordinate 3,188 of JBHBDS010000111.1, read as the reverse complement.
GAGCCTGTGCCCGCTCCAATATCATATACCACATCTTCGGGCTGAATATCCAGCTTCGCCAGAGAAATGTGGCGGATTTCTTCCTTGGTCATCGGTGCATTGCCTCGCTCGAGATCTTCGTCACGAATAAAATGATTTGGATTCGCTGGATTGTCGTTTTCGATCAAAATGACAGCGAGCTCCGGAATTTTTCTGCGCATCATCTCGGATGGTCTGCCAAAATAAATGGATTCGCTCTCACTACCAAGATTCTCGCCCACAGTGATCGTCAAAAAATCCATCCCTGCATCGCAGAGTTCTTTGCAGATATCGACCACTTTGGATTCTCCACCCGTCAGTGCAAACACACGCTTGTTGTAGGTCGCCAGTGCCACCAAATTTGTCTTGCGTCCGTGCGCTGATGCGAGCACAACATCTTCGTAACCGCTTTGGATTTTTGCAAAAAAATACTGCATCGAGCTGATTCCGTTTAGAATTTCAACCTCGATTTCTCCCGCGTCAATTTCTTTTTCGAGCCCTCGCATGATCGTCTTTGCGAGCGAATAAAAACCCGTATCACCCGACACCATCACCACGACATCTTCATCGTTTTGCCTGATCATCGGAACGATTTCACTCACTTTGAATGAAACAATCTCTTGCAAAATCTCTTGAAGCTCCATCCCGATTCGTGCGGTGGTGTAGACTTTTTTTGCTGAAGTGAGTGCTGCTCTTGCCTCAGCGGTCAGAAATTTTTCATTCCCAAGTCCCACGCCGACGATGGTAACTTTTTTTGCCATAATGCCTCCTAGCCGATGTCTCCTTTTTGGATCGCATCTGCCAATTCTTTTGCATAATAAGTGATCAAGATATCCGAGCCTGCACGGAATATCGAAGTCGCTGACTCGCACATTACTTTGTATTCATCAATATAGCCGAGTTTGCTCGCTGCTTTGATCATCGCATACTCGCCGCTGACGGAGTACGCTGCCACAGGAACATCAAACTCATTTTTTGCTCGATAAATCACATCGAGGTAGGACAACGCTGGTTTGACCATAATGATGTCCGCTCCCTCGTCGATATCGGTTGCAATCTCACGCACCGCCTCGTCGCTGTTATGATAATCCATCTGATACTGCTTGCGATCGCCAAATCCCGGTGCCGAGCCAGCCGCCTCACGGAATGGCCCGTAGAAGGACGAGCAGTATTTTGCAGAATAACTCATAATCGCCGTGTTGATGTAGCCGTTTTTGTCAAGAAGGTTTCGAATTGCTGCCACACGACCATCCATCATATCCGATGGCGCAACCATATCCGCACCCGCCTGAACCTGCGAAAGTGAAATTTTTGAGATCACTTCGATTGTTTTGTCATTGTCCACATATTGTCCGTCGAGAATCCCGCAATGTCCATGCGAAGTGTATTCGCACATACAAGTGTCAGCGATGATGTATGCCTCTGGGAATCGCTTTTTGATTTCCATAATCGCGCGTTGCACGATGCCGTCATGCGCATGGCTCTGCGATCCGACCTCGTCCTTGTGATCCGGGATCCCAAAAATCATAAATTTGTTCACGCCTTTGTTCATCGATTCTTCGATAAAGTGGTGCACTTGGTCCACGCTGTAGCGATATTGCCCTTCCATACTACCGATTGGCGTTTTGATATTTTGTCCATCTTGTACAAAAAATGGATAAATCAGCGCATCTTTGGACACTCTTGTCTCACGCACCATTCTTCGAATAATATCATTTTCTCTTAGTCTTCTCGGTCTATTAATCATTTTTCTCTCCAACTTCTATAACTTTTTTGATCAACGAATCGATGGTCGCTTTCTCGGACACATCGACACGCATGTGATGTTTTTTTGCTGCCTCTGCAGTCACATTTCCAATACAAATTGCGTGCACCTGTGAGAAATCCATCGGCAATGCTTTGGTAAATCCTTCGACCGTCGATGCCGAGCTGAACACCGCATAATCGATTTTTTTCATATCACTTTCGAGAAAATCTTCCATCGGATTTTGGTACAGCGTATCGTATACCACGACTTCTCGGTAAGGAATATGATTCTCTTTGAGCACGCTCGGGAGCATTTCGGTCGCTAGTTTTCCACGAATCAGCATCACTTTTTGCCCTGGCAAAATATCGCTCACGAGTCCCTTGGCAAGATGCTCTGAGTCGTACACGTCTGGCATATAGTCGATCACGAGCCCTCGCTGTTCCAGAAGCTGCTTGGTCTTTTCGCCGACTGCCGCAATTTTTACGCCATACAGAGTACGGATGTCGAGTTTGTTGTCGCTGAGTTTTTGAAAAAATTTCTCCACGCCGTTTGGGCTGGTGAACACGATGTATGAAAAATCTTTCATCGCAAACATCGCATCGACAAAATCTTCGTTCTCTGGAACAATCACCGTTTCGATGCACGGAAACTCGACCACTTTTGCGCCTTGCTCTCGGAGTTTGTCCGCAAGATGTCCTGCTTTTTCCTTTGGACGAGTGACGAGAATGCTCTTGCCAATCAGCGGCTTGGTGGTGAACCAGTCCATATCTTGGCTGAGCCCCGCAACCTTGCCGACGATTGTAATCGCTGGCGATTCGATATTTGCCTCACGCACTTTTTTGTAAATCGTGCTGACGGTCGCGACGACTTTTCGCTGAAAAGAGGTCGTTCCTTTTTCGATCGTCGCTGCTGGCATATCGGGATCGATGCCCGCTTCCAGCAGTCCGTCCATCAGCTCGCACAACGCCGTCAGCCCCATGAGAAACACGAGCGTGCCTCTGTGATTCACGAGTGCTTTGTAGTCGATGTCAATCTTCTCGCCCGCCTTGGCATGACCAGTGATGATATGCAAACTCGAGGTCAAATTGCGATGCGTTACGGGAATCCCAGCGTAGGTCGGAACCGAAATTGCTGATGTAATCCCTGGCACGACTTCGTATGGCACATCATTTTCGATGAGCAATTCGAGTTCTTCCGCCCCTCTGCCAAACAAAAAACTGTCGCCGCCCTTGAGCCGCACGACTTTTTTGCCTTCGAGTGCTTTTTGCAAAATAATTTTGTTGATTTCATCCTGTGGCACGGGATGGTGGCTCATTCTTTTGCCGACATTGATTTTTTCGGCAGATTTTGGAACAAGGCTCATCACTTCTGGGCTGACGAGACGATCGTAAATGACGACTTCTGCCGCCTCGATGCGCTCCTT
>JBHBDS010000110.1:0-4862 GCA_041784625.1 Filifactoraceae bacterium | reverse complement strand
GTCTTGTATTTTTTGCAGAAAATATCCGTTGCAAAATTCCAAAAGATTTTCTTAGCAACTTAGTATCGAACTCTTTTGTCGCCCATTCGTTTGGTGAGTTTGATTCGGTCAAAGTATTCGAGCAATGCGATGGCGAATTTGCGGCTGAGCTCATATTTATCTCGGATGTCGCTCATTTGCAGTTCTTTGTTGGCGTCGAGTATCGCAATAACTTCCTCGGTCAATTTGCTGACGACTTCTTTGTCGTAGATGAGGTCTTCGGAGACTTTGACCACGAGTTCTTCTTCGAGCAGTCCATCCATTACCGCTTGTTTTGCCGGCGTGTCGATGTAGTCTTTGACAAGACTTGGTGTCAGTGCTTCTTTCTCGAGCTGTGCAAGAATTGCATTTTTTATTTGTTGTTGCTCTGCTGTGTAGGTCATCTCAAAATCGGCTCGCTTGATCAGCGCTTTGTCTGCAATCACGCTGCGATGACTGGTCAAGTAGTCGAGGAATGCGTCGTATTCTTTTGCTTTGATTTTGAATTCCATCTTGGAGCGGAATTCTTCTCGGCTCATTCCTTTTTTGAGCGGATTGGCAGTATGATAAGCGTTTATGATTTCTTCGGACTTGTTGAGCAAGTTTTCCATATTGCGAATCTGAATCATTTGGTTGCCGATGAGAATGACCTTGCCTTCTGCAATCAGCTCGTCCACCAATCCTTTGAGCACCACTTCGGAGAACGAAAGTTTTTCGATAATCTCTTTGTTGTCGACAAAACCTCTGGATTCAAGCAGATAGCTTTCGACGATGTCTTTTGGTTCGCCCGCCTCTTTGATTTTGAATGTCTCGACCAGCTGCTCATCGGCTGACGAATGTTTTTTGGAGTTGGCATCGAGGATGGTTCCACCGCCGATGGTTTCCATCGGCGAGTAGGCACGCAAAATAATTTTGTCGCCTGCCTTGCACGCAAATTTTTCTTCCAGACGAATCTGTGCATAGCCCTCTTGCCCTCTCGGAATCACTTTGCCCTCCAGTGGCACAATTCGTCCGAGGATTTCTCTTGCGCCATGATACATACGAATGCGATCCCAGTGCTCGATGTCTTTGCTAACATTTGGAAGCGCCGTGATTTTGCAGTCGATCATCATGGTCGGCGTCATGGTATTTTGTTCTGCAAGCGTATCGCCACGCTCGATTTTTTCTTTGTCAATTCCAGCGAGGTTGACCGCAACCCGCTGTCCTGCATAGGCTTTTTCTTCTTTATGTGAATGCACCTGAATGCCGCGGACTTTGACTTTTTGCTCGTCGGGATAAAGCATCAGCTCGTCCTCGAGTTTGATCGTCCCTTCGACCAGCGTTCCTGTCACGACACTTCCGAATCCTTTGACGGTAAAAATCCGGTCGATGTACATTCTTGCTGGTGCAATTTCATTTCTACCCTCGACCTCGTCGCTGAGTGTCTTGATCATCGCAATGAGCTCGTCGATTCCTTTGCGTGAAATCGAGTCGACCATCACGCAGGGCGCATCTTCGAGAAATGTTCCTTTGATGGATTCTCGAATGTCTTCTTCGACAAGCGGCAAAAAATCTTCCTCCACATTATCGATTTTTGTGATGACGACCATTCCTTTTTTGAGTCCGATGAGGTTCAATATGTCCAAATGCTCTCTCGTCTGTGGCATCACGCCCTCGTCTGCCGCAACAATCAGCATCACAAAGTCCATTCCTGCCACACCAGCGAGCATATTTTTTAGAAATTTTTCGTGGCCTGGTACGTCGATGATTCCGATTCGCTCGGTGTCGGAAAGGTCAAAGTGGGAAAATCCCAAATCGATGGAAATTCCTCGCTTTTGCTCTTCCTTGAGTCGGTCGGTGTTGATTCCTGTCAGCGCTTTGATCAGCGTCGTCTTGCCGTGGTCGATATGTCCCGCCGTTCCGATAATAATATGCTTCATCACATTCTCCTCGTAGCAATTTTTGTTCGTAATATTATAGGAAATTTTTCTTTAATCATTGCAGTAATTGGTCTCGTATCATGATAAAATGCGAGCAATTTTCTCCGCAACAAGTTCCAGCTCATCTTCAAACAAGGTGCGTACATCGAGGTAATAGTAATCCTCTTCCACTCGTCCGACGATATGTGGCTCGGTAATTCGCATTTGTTTTTCCAGCTGGCTCGTGCTCATATTGCTTGCTTTGATTTGGATGGCGTAGCTTGGCATCAGCTGGGTCGGAAGAGAACCTCCACCCACCATCGAGTGGCATTTGACGAGTTCCACTTGGTTTGAAAGCGTTGGATTTTTTGCCAAAATCTGCGCCAAGAATCCCTCGCCTTTTTTGCTCAGCACTTCTTCGTTTTGGCTCAGCATCTTGAGCACGGGAATTTTTTCGTCGATGCTGTCGGTGTCAAGATACATCGAAAGCGTTGCGGTAAGTGCAGTGATCGTCATTTTGTCCACACGCAGCGCACGGAGTAGATTGTTCTTTTTCATCTTTGCAATATATTCTTTTTTGCCGACGATTACGCCGCACTGTGCCCCGCCCATCAGCTTGTCGCCGCTAAAAGTCACGATGTCTGCACCCGCTGCGAGCGAGTCCATCACCGTCGGTTCGTATTCCAAGCCATATTTGCGCAAGTCCAAAAACACACCGCTGCCCAAATCGTCGATGATTGGCAGATTGTATTTGTCTGCGAGCGGTCTGAGATCCTTGATGGACACGGAGTCGGTAAATCCCATCACCTTGAAATTGCTCGTGTGCACTTTCATCAATGCAGCCGTGTTTTCGCCAATCGCTTCCTCGTAATCATGCAGATGCGTCTTGTTGGTTGCACCAACTTCTTTGAGAAATGCACCGCTGTGCTCCATCACTTTTGGAATGCGAAACGAGCCGCCGATTTCGACCAATTCGCCACGGGAGACGATGACCTCTTTGCCTTTTGCCATCGCTGAGAGCACCAGCATTACCGCCGCTGCATTGTTGTTGACGACGATGACATCTTCTGCGCCTGTGAGTTTTTGGAACAGTCCTTTGAGGTGATCGTGACGAGAACCTCGCACGCCGTTGTCAATTTCGTATTCGAGGTTGCAATAGCCGTAGAGAATATTTTCCATCGCCTCTTTGACCTCGATTGCCATTGGCGCACGTCCGAGATTGGTGTGCAACACAACGCCTGTGCCGTTGATGATTCGTTTGAGTCCAAAGTCAAATTCTTTTTGGAAACTTGTCTTGATATTCTGGATGATTTCTTCTTGGTCGATATGATCGCTCGGAAAATTCCCCGACAAAATCGATTCTCGGACGCAATTAATTTCCTCTCGTATCACTTGCACTAGGTATTCCTGATTGACCTTTTGGGCAATTTGTACAAGCTCCTCGTTTTGCAAAAGTTCATCCACCTTTGGCAGATTTCTCAAAAGTTCCTTTGACATAGTAACTCCTTTATTTGTTCATTTTCACTCGAAGTGATTTTTCCTCTTTTGGAATCGCGCGTCCGACGATGCTGTAGCAGAGCGATTTATTGATTTTTAGTTCCTCAACAAGTTCGTCTGCCACCTCCGCTGGTGCAGAAATCAGCAGTCCGCCCGATGTCTGCGGATCGTACATCACATCCAGCAAGGAGCGATCCACATCTTCTTCTACTTCGACTCGTGGTCCAAAAAAATTCATATTATCATATGCGCCAGCTGGGATGATTCCCATGGACGCAAAATTTGCTGCGGAACGTAACATCGGTACTTCGCTTGCAAAAAGTTCTACCGTAACGCCCGAGCCCTCTGCCATCTCAATCGCATGGCCGATCAAACCAAATCCTGTGATGTCGGTCACACCGTTTACGTCGATTTTTTTGAGCGCAAGCGCAGGATATTTGTTGAGGTATTCCATCGCAAGCACTGCCTCGTTGTAGTCCTCCTCATCCGTGAGGTCCGCCTTGATCGCTGTGTTGACGATTCCCGTGCCAATCGGCTTGGTGAGAATCAGTACGTCGCCTGGTTTTACATGCGAGTTTGCACGCACTTTGTCTGGGTGCACCATCCCTGTGACGGAGAGTCCGTATTTGGGCTCATTGTCATCCACCGTGTGTCCGCCGACCAAAATCGCGCCCGACTCGATCACTTTTTCAGCGCCACCACGCATAATTTCTTTGAGGATGTTCATATCTTTGCATTTTGGAAAGCATACGATATTCATCGCAACCATCGGCTCGCCACCCATCGCATAAATATCCGACAGCGAGTTTGCCGCCGCAATTTTTCCAAAGGTATAAGGATCGTCCACCACTGGCGTAAAAAAATCCAGCGTCAAAATGATCGCCTTGTCATCCGTAATTTTGTAGACCGCCGCATCGTCCGAAGTCTCTAGCCCAACGATTAGATTTTCATCGTACATTTTTGGGATTGCGGTAAGCGCATTTGCCAAATCCATTGGCCCAATTTTTGCCGCTCAACCCGCTGCACGCACCATCTGCGTCAATCGTACTTTTTCTTTTTGTTCACTCATATTTCCTCCACGCCCAGCCTTGCTGAGCCATCATTTTACATTTTTCCATTCACCATTTCTCTACCTTTGTAGAGCTTCCATTCCCATATGGATCGCAATTAGATTCTACCCAAAAATTCTCAAAAAAATAGGAAGCAATCGTCGCTGCAAATCATATTAGATAATTATACCAAATTTTGGACATTCTTGCCATACAACGCCCTTGTCTTCTTTATTGAAAAATTTCTGCAAAACGCCTCATCTTCTAATAGCACAAAGCAAGCCCTCGAATTCTCCCAGCGCACTTGAAAACGCTCATCAATTGAGCTATAATCATAGTGGAGAAAAGGGAGGACTTATGCAGGTTATCATAATTGGTTGCGGTAAAGTTGGCGACACGC
>JBHBDS010000109.1:0-4246 GCA_041784625.1 Filifactoraceae bacterium | reverse complement strand
TTTCGCCATTTTGAATATATTTTTCAATCGCATTGGTAACACGGCCTCGCTCGCCTGTCCAGCTAGAACCCTCTGGCACTCTCGAGAGGCATGGCACATATTTGAAGTTTGGTAATTCTTTTTGCAATTCTTCAAATTCTTCGTGGAAGAATAATTCGCTCTCGTCTTTTGCTCCAAAGAAGAATGTCGCTTTTCGATGCGTCAGTTTTTCTTCTCGCATGTAGCGCAAGATCGATAGAATCGGCGCCATTCCCGTTCCAATCGCAACCATCACCATTTCTTTGTCGCCCTCACGATAGTAGAAATCTCCGTAAGGCCCGACGACGGTTACTTTTTGGTCTGGATGCAGATGGTAGTGAACATAGGAAGATACGATTCCCTCTGGCACATGGCCGATCAACAATCCAACATGATTTTTGTCGTTTGGCGATGAGGCGATGGAGTACGCACGATACACTTCTTCGCTTTGTCCTTTGTATTTTTTGCTGAGTAGCTGAATGTATTGTCCTGGTTTGAAGTTGATTTCTTTTCCCTCAGGTAGCGCCATGATCAGATTTTTGATTGTGTCGGTTACATTGTCGTTGGACACGACCGTGTAATCGTACTGCTTGACGTTGAAAAGTTCTTCGTCCACTTCAATCTTCATATCATTTTTGACTTTGACCTGACAGCAGAGACGAACATTTTTTTCTTTTTCTTCTGCGTTGAGGAAGCCCTCTTCCGTCGGGAGAACTGGCCCTGCTCCATCAATCACCTGCGCTTTACAAAAACCGCAGCTGCCTTTCCCACCACAAGCGGAAGGGATATAGATTTCGTTGTCAACGAGCAGCGACAGAAGTGTCGAGCCGCCACGCACGTCGAGCTGTTTTTCTTCATTGATAGTAATTTTTACTTCGCCATAATCATTGACGGTTTTGTTTGCCACCGTAATCAGCAGCGCCAAAATCGCGGAGATTGCCGTCACGATGCCAACGGTTATAAACACATGCTCCATACAACCTCCTACTGAATCTGAACAATACCGGAGAATCCGATGAATGCGAGTGCCATAATTCCTGTGATGATCAGCGTGATTCCTGCATCCTCGAGCCCTTTTGGCAATTTGTTCTTTTTGATTTTTTGACGAATCCCTGCCATAGCGGAGATCGCAAGTGTCCAACCGATTCCTGAGCCAAGTCCGAATGCGAGCGATTGAATGAAATTGTAATCACGAATGATCATAAACAAACTCACACCAAGCACCGCACAGTTTACCGTAATCAGCGGCAGAAAAATCCCAAGCGCATAGTATAGCGTTGGAAAATATCGATCCACGAGCATCTCAACCAGCTGCACAAAAGCTGCAATCGAGATGATGAAGATGATAAAGCGGAAGTTCTCCAGCCCAAAAGGCACGAGGATTCCGTAGTAGATAAAATAGTTGATGATTGTCGTAAAAGTGATGACAAAAGTTACGGCAATCCCAAGACTATATGCAGTTTTGATTTCTTTGGAGACGGCAATAAATGAGCACATTCCCAAAAAGTTCGATAAGATCATATTGTTTGTAAAAATCGCCGCAAACAAGATGACTATTGGATTAATCGTCATTTATTTTCCCCTCCTATGATTTTTTTGCAAATTTGCTTTGCGAAACCCAAATGATGACTGCGAGCACGAAGAATGCAGACGGTGGCATAATCATCAGCGTCCAGTTGACAAATCCCTCTGGCATCACGCGGAAGCCAAAGAGTGTTCCAAATCCGAGCAGTTCACGCACAAACGCAATCATGAGCAGCACGATCGTGTATCCGCCGCCATACGCAACGCCATCGACGAAGGATTCTCCTGGCGAATTATTTTGCGCAAAGGCTTCGCAGCGACCCATGATGATACAGTTTGTGATAATCAGCCCGACATATGGCCCGAGCGCTTTACTCATATCTGGCCAATATGCTTTTAGAAAAACATCCATCATAATAACAAAGAATGAGATGATAAAGGTCTGAATGATCATACGGATATGCTTTGGCGTTTGCGTTCTAAAAAGCGACACCAAAAACTCTGAGCATGCTGTCGTCAGCGTCAGTCCCAAGCCCATAACCAGCGAGTTCATCATCGAGTTGGTTACTGCAAGCGCAGAACAAATCCCAAGAATCTGAATCAAGACGGGATTATCGGTGAAAAATCCTTTTTTCAAAGTATCTTTGATCTTCATCTTACAGCCCTCCTTTGAAATTCTCTTTGATGAGCGCAATATTATCGTTGAGTAAATCTTTGATCGAAACCGAAGTCAAGGTCGCTCCCGAAATCGCTTCGACATTCGCATTGCTCGCTGGCGGATAAACGAAGTAGATTTTTTCGCCCGAGTCGAGCAAAATTTCTCTAAATTGCTCTTTGTACCAAGTTTCATCGATACGTCCACCAAGTCCTGGCGTCTCACTGTGCGCCACAAAATCAAGTCCAATCATACGCTCGAGATCCTTATCCATTGCGACGATCGCATCGACCGTACCCCAGAGCGCTTTGCCTTTGATCGGAAAAGCGACCGCAAGCACATCCGAGCCATCTCGATATACATAATAATTGCTTTGGAAAAAACTTTCTGGAGAATCCACAAAGTCAATCGGTCTCACCTCGATATGATTTGCCACAATCGAGTCCACATCGCTTGGCTCAAAAGGAATATTCATCGCATACAACAATTTTTTGTTAAAATCCTCGTTCTGCAGCATTTGGATACGATCCTTGGTTCCATATTCCAAAAATGCAAGGATGAGTGTCATCACGAGTGCGAGAATAATCATAAAGACGGTTGGATACCACACGGTATCGTTACGAGAAGTCTTGCTCATTATGCCGCCTCCTTTTTCACTTTTTTGCTCGCCGTGTGTTGCTTGATGGTTTCGTCAATCAGCGGCACAAAAGTATTTGCAATCAGAATCGCAAACATCATTCCTTCTGCAAAGAGTGCGAACGAACGAATGATCAGTGTGAGCACACCAATGAGGATTCCATAGATCCATTTTCCTTGAGGAGTTGATGCCGACGAAACAGGATCGGTCGCCATAAACACTGCCCCAAACAAAAATCCTCCGCTAAGCACGCCATGCGCTGGAGCAATCACAGCAGAACCTGCAAAAGCACCGATCAAAAGACTTGCTCCAACAAATCCAATCACGCAAGCTGCCATCACTTGCCATGATGCCATTTTTTTGTAAATCAAGTAAGCCGCTCCAAGCAGAATCAAAATTTTGCTCGTCTCGCCCATTACTCCGCCAACATTTCCAACAATCAGCGGCATAATCTCCGAGAGAATCCCCTCGCTACGATATTGAATCAGCGGCGTCGCTGTCGTGATCGCATCGATTGCTGGGTTAAGCCAGTTTGCAAATCCTCCTGGAAAAGAGCTCGATGCCTGTGTCCAGCTGATCGTCATAAAATTAGGGAAGCACACATAGACGAATGCACGACCCACAAGCGCTGGGTTAAAAACATTTTTTGCAAAACCGCCAAAAACCATTTTGCCAAAAACGACGCCAAACACGATTCCCACCACAGCGATCCAATATGGAATCGACGGTGGAAGCGTGAGCGTATACAGTATTGATGTGACAATTACCGCTTCCGTGACTGGCTTCTTGTCTTTTTTGACAAATGCATATTCTGAAAGGTATGCAGCCGCAAGCACGACAATCTGAACCGCAAGCGTGCGCCAGCCATAAAAAAAGATGGAAGCAACGACGATTGGACAAAGCGCAATCAGCACGGTCGTCATCATCTTTTGCCTTTGAATAAATTTCTTTACATCCACTACTTTTTTCTCCGTTCTAAAAAATTTCTACAAACAATACTATTTTACCACAATCTGAAAGAAAATATCGCAATCGAGCAATAATATTTTGAATATCTCTCTATGAAGATTCTTTATCAATAAAGGGAGAAGCTCTTTCCCTGTATGACCCAAAGTTTTTTCGAAGCATCCTCTCTGATATTTTTGCGAAAGGATATTTCTCCGATAGCGATAAAAAAATGAACTCGCACAATTTTTTCAAATCAAAAAGGACAGCCGCTAAGCCGTCCCTTGAATGCAAAATATTTTTTGAACTATTTTTTGACTTGTAGGTATGGAAGAAGCAGTGATGCTACATTGGTAATTGGCATTGTTTGAAGGATAATTTTTCCTGGTCCTTTTACCACAGTGTTGAAGATTCCCTCGCCACCAAATAGCATATTTTTGATTCCAGGAACCGTAACAACGTCCATT
>JBHBDS010000108.1:0-3157 GCA_041784625.1 Filifactoraceae bacterium | reverse complement strand
GTAAAACTTGTCTCTGGTACAAAATATATTGAAGGAAAATTTGATCGAGACATCGCATACAAAGTGCTCGCACTCGTCAATACCGAGCGAAAAAAAGCAAGCCTCAAAGAACTGACATGGAGCGAAACTTTGCTCATCGGCGCAGACATTCGTGCCGTCGAGATTGCCGTGCTCTTCTCGCACGATCGTCCAGATGGAACTAGCTGCTTTACGCTCACCACGGGATTGATGGCAGAAAATATTGCAGAGGGTCACACTTCGGCAGAGCAGGTGGTTCGTGATTGGATGAACTCTGCTGGTCATCGAGCAAATATTATGAATCCAAAATACACGAAAATGGCTGTGTCCTACTTTATCGACAGCAAAGGAGTTACACACTGGGCGCAACATTTTAGTTAAATATCTGCTGTTGCGAAACAGCTTGACGAACTCAGCAATAGGTACGACTTCATATTTCGCCTTTTCGAGGTAGTAGATTTTGCTACCTCGATTTTTTTGCAAAAAAACCGACCTCCATTCGTTAGATTTTTCAGTCCAACTTTGGAGGTCGGTATATTATTTCGTTCGCCATTTTTTTGAGGCTGTTTGCGACAACTCCTTCACTTCTTTCGATCACTTACCATAATTGGCGCATCGATTTGATATGATAAAGTTGTTCTTTTACTTATCCGATGGTAATCGTATCTGGCGCAGCATAAAGCGCTTCGACCACATCGTACATATTTCCAATGGCACCCACTTTGAGCTCTTCTGCCAGCTGGTAGAAGTTGAGGCAAGTTCCGCAGCTGAAAACTTTGGTTCCTTTGCTCTCCAAGTCTTTGAGATGCTCAATAATTTCTTCGTTTTGTGTGCTCAGACGAACTGCCGAGTTGAGCAGGAGCACTTTTTCTGGATAAGGCTCGGTCTGCGTGAGCGTGTAGACGAAGCTCTTCATCAATAGTTTTCCAAGCTCTTCTTCGCCTTTGCCAAGCGTATCACTTGCGATCAAAATCGTTTTTCCTCCAACTGGAATATCGCAAGTCGCAACAAAATTATCCGCTGCTTCGTTCACGGTTTCGCCCGCTTCTTTTTTGATGACCATCGTAAAAGTGCCGTCGCCATGGTCTGCAAGATCGTATGCGTATTTGCCAGTTTCTGCAAATCGTTTGAGGTTTTCTTTTGCTGTTGGATTCCCAATAAGTATCTCAAGCTCGGTAACATCCGCTTCTTTGATCGCTTTTTGTGTTTCAATCACGGGCTTTGGACAGTCCAGAGCACGCACATCAATCGTTTTTCTCATAATTTTTCCTTTCTTCGCTAAGCGTGTCGTTTTGGCTTATTCGACCACATTATTTTTTGCGGCGCATCTTTGTGGAAATCCACAGAATATCACAATAAAGATCTGCAAACATTTTTGGCATTCTCTCATTATCTTAAGAAAATATCTCCTATCTCCATCGTCGCCGAAACGCTCTAAATTTCTTCTCTCATTGTAGCATATCAACAAAAAAAATCACTGAAAAGCATCAGTGATTTCGATAGAAAATTCTTTTTGTTGTTATTATTTTTTTCTATATAAATCCGTTCCCATCGATATTTCGTTGTGTGAGATAATTTTCGAAAAAACGGATTGATTCAACATCCTCAAAAAAACTATACACTCATCAAAAATTGCAACGAGAGAACTTTTCTATTGTTCTCATTACAATCTTTTGGATACGAACCACTATGAGTTTTTCCATCCGAGATCATTCGTATTCTGCTACCATATCTCTTTAAGTTTAGACAAGATCAAACTGCCCTCTTTCCACGCTGTATATCCCTCCGGATTTGCTCGTCCAATCGTCGCGGCGACAAATCCCATCAGCAGATAGCAGAGGAAAATGGTTTTGATGATGCCAAACAGCGCTCCGAACCATCGTCCTTCGGGTTCTTCGCCCCAGAATTTTCCGATGATAATAATCTTGGTCAGGCCAGACACGAGCAGCACCGCTACGAGAAAAAACACAATCCTCGCATAGGGAATACTCTCCGCTACTTTGAGAAAAAGAATTTCCGCGAGAAAATTGTCCTTGGGCGCAAATTGCATCACGAGAGCCACGCACCAAGCATGAATCAGCGCTGATGTATCGATAAACCACTGTTGCTGCTCGAGCATCGGCAAGAGCAGATAATGCACCGCAAGCATACCAGCGATCAGGACAATCCACTTGACGCTGTGATAGAGCATCACACGAAAGCCCTGCATATAGCCAGCAATCGCCTGCCAAAGCAGCGCCGCAAGAAAAATGATGTCAAAAGAATTGAGCATCGACAATGATTCTCGGATTGTTCCAGTGTCCATAGCCTACTCCATCTTGTTCGACAAGCGAATTTCACCCTTCATCACCAGCGCCAAATAATCGCCCACGATAAAATATTTTTCGATCGGTTTCGGATATTTTTGCTCCTTGCTTGTCGTGCGAACGTAGTCGTCGCCGAAAAGCACGAGATTTCCTTTGAACAGAGCCATTCCCTCGTACTGCGTCTGGAAATATTTTTCCTCCACAATCTGCCCTTTGTTGTCGATGATTCGAAGTCGGTTGCGAGTGTCCAAACAGTATACTCTCTGATTGAGCGCATCGTAGGCAGTAAGTCTTGTTGGTACAAGCGAGTCGACGGTTTCTTTCACTTCATTGGTCGCTAGATCATACAAAAGCACACGATTGACATCCACCATCGCAATGACGCTATCGTTTTCAAACTGCTCCATCACAATCATATCCTCAAGCGTTTTGGAAAAAATCAGCTTTCCTTTGGCAGAATAGCGATACACATAGTTCGAGAGTTTGGTTTCGATGCGATACATCCCATGCACCGTCGCCACATTGTTGTCGTTGATCTTGATCAATGTGAGCGTCGTCTTTGGATAAGTGAGGTCCTCCAGCAGTTTTCCGTCTTTTTCAAACAGAAAAATCCCCTCGACGCCCGACTCCGAGCGATAACGCACGATGAGGTTGCCACCGCGTCCCGCATAAAGCTGTTCTGGCATATTGCTCAGCTCCACTTTGTTGACGAAACTTCCTTTGCTATCGATAAAGTACAACAGCTTTTCGATTTTATCCAGCAGATAAATCATATTGTCCGATGTCGCCATATCCCACGATGCCACGGTAAACGGAATATCAAAGATTTCGCT
>JBHBDS010000107.1:0-13192 GCA_041784625.1 Filifactoraceae bacterium | reverse complement strand
GCCACAAGCGACAGCTTGAACATTACATGGAAAATCTGACGGGCGGTAATCCTCCCGTCAGACCGTTACCCTGTGTAGTCCCTTGTAAACTGTACTTTTGTATGCTTGAAATAACTTGGTTTTATAAGAATAACAGAGTTAGATACGATAACAAATTTCTGTCTATTTTTCAAACTATTGACAAAATATTTCCGTTGGTTTAAGCTAGCTTTAGAAGAGAATTTTTCTCAAATTTTTGAACCAAAATGAAAATCAAAAAACGAGGACAATGAACATCAACGGCTATTTATGGATGATAAAGAGGTGTCCCCAAATTTTTTCGTTAATTCGCAAGCGGATGTTGTTTTTTATCGCAGTGATTTTCATTTAAGTTTACAAAACGTTACAACATGAAGGAGGATATGTTATGAACTTTCTAAGATTTGGAAAACATCACCTATGGAGCTTTGGAGCAGGAGTTGTTGCAACCGTAGTAGGCGTTGCTGTAGCAAAAAGCCCAAAAACAAGAGAAGTTGTGGTAAAAGGAATGGCTACAGGAATGAAACTTCAGCACGACGCTCAAGAAGCAATCCAAAATATGAGAGAAGAAGCAGAGGATCTTGTGGTAGAAGCGACAAGAGAGGCGGATCTCGAGGCAGAATAATGGCAAAAAAATTTCAGATCATTTATGATCAAGATGGAAGACTGCGTTTGCGCTTTGGCAAATATGCTTTTACAAAAGAGCAGGGATATAGCATTTCTTCCCTGCTTTCTTCCATTGAGGGTGTGGAACGTGTCACCTCGACGCATTCCAACGGCGGAATCCTCGTGCTCTATCACGGCGATGCGAGAGAAGGAATTTTAAGTCTTGTCAAAAATATCGACTGGAAAAATCTTCCTGAGACCAATCCCTCGGCGGACCAAAGCAAAATGGAGATCGACCACTATTACCAAAACAAACTCGTCGGCGCATTTGTCAAACGCTCGATCATTCGACGATTATTCCCTGCGCCAATTGGCACAATCATCACAACCATCAAGGCATGGGGTTATCTCAAGCGTGGACTATCTGCACTATTTAGCGGCAACATCAATGTCGATGTGCTCGACGCTGCATCGGTCACCGCTTCGTATATCTACAAATCACCAGGCACTGCTGCATCGATTATGTTTATGCTCGGAATCTCCGACACGCTCGGCGAATACACCAAAGCCAGAGCCAAGCATGATCTACTCAAGAGCCTTGAGATCGATGTCGATCGAGTGTGGGTTGTAGTTGATGGCGTCGAAGTCAACATTCCGATCGGCGAGCTCAAAGTGGGCGACCACCTACTCGTGCGCTCAGGCATCATGATCCCTGTCGATGGCACTGTGCTCGACGGCTTGGCGCTCGTCAACGAAGCATCGATGACTGGCGAGCCACTCCCAGTCGAAAAGAAAAACGGCAGCACCGTATTTGCAGGCACCGTCGTCGAAGAAGGCAGCATCACGGTCGAGGTAAAAAATCTCACCAGCGACAGCCGAATGTCGAGCATCGTCGGATTGATCGATCGCTCCGAACAGTTCAAAGCAGGCGTACAAAGCAAGGCAGAGCACCTTGCCGACCGCATCGTGCCGTTCAACTTTATGCTGTTCGGCGCCGTATTGCTCACCACAGGAAGTTTTACCAAAGCATTGTCCGTGCTCATGGTGGATTATTCCTGCGCAATCAAGCTGGCGACACCAATCGCCGTACTCTCTGCAATGCGTGAAGCCTCCGCAAACCATATCGTGGTCAAAGGCGGTAAATTCTTTGAGACGCTCAGCGAGGCAGACACCGTGGTGTTTGACAAAACAGGCACACTCACCAAAGCCGTGCCAAAAGTCGAAAAAATTCTTCCGCTCGAACAATATTCTGCAGAAGAAGTGCTCACCATCGCCGCATGTTTGGAAGAACATTTCCCGCATTCGGTAGCAAGAGCGATCGTAAAACAGGCCGAAGAACAAAACTTGATTCACCCAGAATACCATGCCGAAGTAGAATACATCGTGGCACACGGAATCGCATCGACCCTCAACGGCGAGCGAGCAGTCATCGGTAGCCGACACTTTGTCCTCGATGACGAGAAAATTTCCGTTTCTCAACAAGATAGCGAAAAAATCGCCAGCGAAATGGGTCATCTATCCCCAATTTATCTTGGTGTCGGCGGCAAACTCATCGGCGTGATTGGAATTTCCGATCCACCACGAGAAGAATCCGCAGAAATCATCCGTCAGCTCAAGCGACAAGGCATCCGTGAGATCATGATGATCACAGGTGATAATATCAACACTGCCGAATCCGTGGCAAAAACGCTCGGCATCGATCGATTCTTCGCCAACGTGCTCCCAGATCGCAAATCCGAAATCATCGAAGAGTTGCAAAACGAAGGACGCAAAGTCATCATGGTCGGCGATGGAATCAACGACTCGCCAGCACTTGCCAAGGCAGATGTGTCCGTCGCAATGAAAGATGCCTCCGATATCGCCAGAGAGGTAGCAGACATCACACTGCTCAACAATGACCTCAACGACCTCGTCAAAATTAGGCGACTCAGCACCAAATTGCTCCGACGAATCCACAAAAACTACCAGTTCATCGTTGGGTTCAACACCAGCCTGCTTGCACTCGGATTGCTCGGCACAATTACGCCGAATACGCTCGCATTTTGGCACAATGCCTCCACAATGGGCATCTCGCTCCACAATATGGGCTTTATGGAAGACAATAAACGCGAGAAAAAACTTCCCGCATCTGAAATGATGCTGGCTGAAAACACGGAAGAAGTTGAACAAGCTCTGATTGCAGAATAGATTTTGTCGAATAGTTTTTACTATATTAATATCATATGATATTTTTGTAGGCATGAACTTACAGAATAGTTTTCAAAAAATAGCGGTGCATAGAATGATATTTTCATTCAACGCACCGCTTTGTTGCCCTTATTATCCAATTTGGTATTGTGATTTCAAGTGATTCAAACTCGAAAAAGGTATTTTACGTTCATTTTGCAGACGCCCAACAACAATCCCAGGGTCAATATTCGTACGAGCTGCAAACTCTATAACACTTTGTGCCGAAAATGCGCCTTTTTCCAAAAACTTTTGATAGTCTTTCGTATTTATCAATATATCTCTTGAAAATTTATCCGCATTTTTTTCTCTTTCACTTTTTGGTTGTCCGTTTTCGTTAGAAAAGCAAACTTCATAATCGCCATTAACAATATGACCTATCTCATGTAACAGCGAGAACCAAAAAATATCCGCCCTTTTATTCCGATCATTTAACATCAGCACTACTTTGTCATCCAATTTTTTCACAGCTCCGTTAATTTTTGCATTTTTCAAGCTCGGAAGCAATACAAATGCCACGCCACACTGTGAAAATTCTTCCTTCAGAACAGGCATAAACTCTTGAGGGCTCATTCGTGTCATTGCTGGAATCTTTTTCGAAAGCGCCAACAACTTTTTACGATCATATGGCTCAGTTGGAATTTCTTGCGCAACATTGATCGCTAATTGCACCATCACATTTGAGTTCACAATGTTTTTTTCTTCAAACTCTCCCGCGCCACTTCGAAAACTAACAAACATATCTACACTTTTTAGACTATTTAGGTTATGCACTTTCATCAAATTTCGAAACCATCTTACTTTTTCGAAGCTCGACAACTTGCCATAACCACTCCAAATGTTTTGGAGATATTTGCCGTCTACGTGATCGAGAATTTTCTTTTCATCCAGAAAAGTAGACTCCTCCTCCATTTCTGCCATCGCCTTATCGTATTTGTTTTGTAGATTCATCCATAAATCGAAACTAGTCCCGGTCATCTTGGACAATCTGCTGGCCAAATCTTTGGATAAAGTCGCCTTCCCTGACAATACGGTACTTATTAGTTTGGGTGTGACCCCTAATCTTTTTGCCAACTCACTCTGAGTAATCCCCAGCGAATCTCTCAATTCTTCCACATAATACCCTGGGTGAAAAACCATCGTGTTGTTATTTCGTTGTATAACATTACTCATAATGTTTGCTCACCTCCAATATTAATACTACTTTTGATACATTTGCGATCTTGTCGATGTGACAGGGCACAAATCTATTCCCCTCATCATCTAGTGGTACCAAAATTAATCGATAAGGATCTCTTCTCGAAGCCACGTCAATAGCAAACTCACCATCTCGTTTTCCTGAAAGTGAATGGAAATTATACGTCATTTGTATTAGGTCATTCAAGCACGTTGCTTCTTCAATGAAGTTGATTTTCGCCATTAATTTTGTCGCAATTCTTTCTCCAAACTCTTTTTTCGCTTCCTTGAAACTCGTGCATTGTTTTTCAACTTTTTTGCTATGATAAACAATCTCCATTCTATTCTCCTGTATAAAATTACCTAATTGGTAATTTTATACTAGCACAAAAAAGAAGAATCCGCAATGATTATGTATAAAAAAAGATTGAGAGAAAAATCCCTCAATCTAAATTATTATCTCGAGCCGCCGCCTGAGCCGCCACCGGAGAATCCTCCACCGCCGCCGATGGAGCTGGAGCCTCCGCCACCTGAGCCCGAGAGACTTGCTCCCGACTGATAGCCCGAGGTGATGGCGTGGTGAATGGTGTTGCTCATGTACAGCATCGTCACAAAATCCACGTCATCGTCAAAGAATTCGGATTCTTGGACGAAGTTTGGCTGGATCGCTTTCATTTCTTTTGCCACTTTGTCGGCGATGCCAAATAGTGCTGCAAATATCAAGTAATCATCCCACAGCTCCACTTCTTTGGTCTCTCGCTCAGCGATAAGTGTGAAGTCGTTTAGGAATTTTTTGAATCCCAATGCTTGATCGATGTAGTTCACGCCTAGGTCGGTGAGCACGAATCTCGCTCGTCCTTTGGAAAAATCAACATCGAGTCCACCGAGGTTTTGGAACTGATTTTTGCCGCTGGCGTCCACGCTTTCAAGCCAGCTTTGGAATCGGTGGTAGTTTTTTCTCGCCCAGCGTTTGAGTTCTTTTTCCTGGAGCACATTGTCTGCACCGGATGCTTCTTGGATCATGAGGAGCAAACTTTTGGCGTATGGCTCGTTGATATTTACGCTTGGGTCAATTCGAAATGCCGTTGATTCTTTACCAAAACTGCCGAGCTCTTGATATGGTCGCAGCGCTTTGGCTCGCACGAGGTAGAGTACGTAGGCGGAGATGGTGTCTTTTTGTGCAACGACTTGTCGCCCCTGTGCGAGTGCAAAGGAGGTCGCTGGTATCGAGCCATTGCACGGTGCTTTGCGATAGTATTCGACTTTTTGTGGGTCGCCGCCCATCTGAATGTATTGGTTTTTGAACTCGCCGCCCGAAGATTTTTTGATCAGAAAAATAATCAGTGCGATCGCTCCCACGAACAATAATAGCGGAAACGCACCGAACATCAGCATCATCAAAATCCCAAATATTCCCATTGGCGGAAAGTACATATCACCGCCGTCCTCTGGAATTCCATTGCTTTTTGCATACAATTCATCACGGTTTGGATCGTTGTAGTCCGAGCCTTGCATCGCTCTTTCGATCACTTGTTCGAACGAGCCGCTGCCGATTGAACTTGGCTCGAGCCAGCCTTTTGGAATGCGCACGAGAATCGTCATATGGTTGTTGTAGCCGAGCGGTTCTTCTGGCTCAGCGATGATGAATCCATCTTCTTTGTAGATCAATCCCTCATAGCCGAATGCCCATATGCCAAAGTCTTCGGTGTCGAGAAGTTCTTTCGAGTTTTCGACAAAAGTTATTTTTACCGTCGCATTCTCTGGCACAGGATTCATCTGATCGTTGACGAATCGGCTGATAAATCCGTCGTAGTCTGGATAGCTTTTGACCAAGTTGGTCATCGTGTATTCGAGGATGTAGGTTTGTCGTCCGTATGCACCCTTACCCCAGCAGATTTCGACGCCATCAGAAGTCCAGTTGAGTCCATTTTTTTGCGCTTTTTGCTCGAGGCTGCCGTTTACATTCCAGCTATCGACAAAAGTAAACGCTCGTCCATCGCCGTCGGTGACTTTGTAATCGTGAATTTCCATATCGCCCATATTTGTCATCGGGATGTAAAACTCCGTGCCCGAGTCGCTGGTCGTATCCCAGGTCTGCGTGATTTTTGCCGAGCCGTCGTGCTGAATCTCTACCATAATATCGATGGAATGAATCGCATCGGCAAATGCGATCGAAAAATTGGCGCAACAAAGAAGCATCAGCGCCAGAAGAAAAATTCCTTTGCGAATCTTTTTCATCATTCCTCCTAGATTTTCATATTTGGCATCTCGGTTTTGCCCGCTGGTTCTTGCAAGTATTCTCTCGTGTCAAACCCAAACATCGATGCGACAATCGATGATGGAATCGCACGAACTTTTTCGTTGTATCTGGTGACGGTGTCGTTGTACACCATGCGTGCCATGCGCACATCGTTTTCGTATTCTTTGGTCTGGCTCATCGTGCTTACGTAGAGTTGGCTCGCTTTGAGCTCTGGGTAGCTTTCGGCAACGGCAAGCAGACGCCCCATCACATGACCGAGCGAATCCTCTTGTTGTTGCACATCTTGTGCGCTCGAGCTTGGCGAAATTCTCGTTCTTGCGCCAATAATCTGCATCAGCGAGTTGTACTCATGCTCCGAGTAACTGCGGATGAGATCGACCAGTGCAGTCAGCCCATCCCAGCGAGAATTTTGTTGTACGCCGATTTGCGAAATGGCATTTTTGCAGCGCTCGTCGAGACTGACAAACATTCTTTGCGTTCCAAATACCCATCCAGCGCCAAGTGCGATAATCAGCAGCCCAAATGCCATAGACATCAATCCTGTTTCCATTTTTTGCCCCCCAAATTTCGATTAATTTTTTATCATTTGTCTTTCTCTTAGAATAGCACTTTTTTCCTAAAAAATCATTACAAAATGGTAAAAATCGAGATCATGAGCAAAAAAATGCTACAAGCAATTTTACTCGCCTGTAGCACCTAGGTTGGATTTATGAAAAAATATTAGTTTGCATTATTCCGCTTCCGCTCTCTGCGAAGTCGCCACGACATTTTCGCTAATCTCATTAATATCAAATGGTGTTTCTTGGTACACGAGATGATTGAGCCAGTTGGAGAACAACTGATTCGCATAGGTTCGCCATCGCACCGTGACATTGTCCAGGCTGCTGTCGTCATCATTTGCAAAATAGTTGCACGGAAGCGCCGTGTCGAGCCCTTGTCCCTTGTCACGCACATATTCGTTGTAGAGCGTGTCTTTGTCGTATTCAAAATGCCCCGCCACATAGATTTGGCGCTGATTTTTGGACAATACAATATTAGCGCCCGTCTCCTCGCTGCCAGCGACCAGATGAAGTTCTTCATTATTAATAATGTCATCGATCGCATTGAAGGTGTAACGAGATTGCGGCGTATAAAATATATCGTCAAAGCCTTTGGTCAACAAACTTTCATGCTGCACACGGTAGTCGAACACGCCAAAAATTTTGTCCGCTTGCTCATACTTTTTGATCCCATAATAATGATACAGCGCCGCCTGTGATGCCCAGCAGATAAACATCGTGGAGAACACATTGGTTTTTGCAAACTCAAAAATTTCTTGCAGTTCTTTCCAATATTGCACCTCCTCAAAATCCATTTTTTCCACTGGCGCCCCCGTGATGATCATTGCATCATATTTTTTGTGCTTGATGTCGTCAAAAGTTCGGTAAAACTTGCTCAGATGATTCTTGCAAGTGTTTTTGGACTCGTAGCTCGAGGTGCGAATCAGATCAACATACACTTGGAGCGGCGTGTTGGATAGCATACGCAAAAACTGCGTCTCGGTTTCTTCTTTTTTGGGCATCAAATTAAGAATCGCAATCCTCAGCGGGCGAATGTCTTGATGTTTTGCCCGCTGTGGTGTGATTGTAATAATTCGTTCTTTTTCCAAAATTTCTTTTGCCGGCAAATCCGACGGTATAATCACTGGCATAATTTCCTCTTAGCGCACTTGCTCCAGCGCTTTGTCCAAATCTCTGATAATATCATCCACATTTTCGATACCGACCGAAAGACGCACTTGGTTCTCTGCGATTCCTGCCTTCACCAAATCCTCTGACGACAATTGACGATGCGTCGTACTCGCTGGATGAAGCACATAGGTGCGAAGATCCGCCACGTGAATTACGAGTGATGCGAGCTCAAGCGCCTCGATGAATTTTTTGGCATCGGTTCGGTCGCCCTTGATTCGAAGCGAAATTACGCCCGATCCACCCTTGAGATATTTTTTTGCATTTGCATAAGTTGGCGAACTCTCTAAGAAAGGATAGCTCACGCTCTCAATCTTCGGATGGTTCTCGAGGAATTTTGCCACCGCAAGCGCATTATCCGAATGGCGCTGAAGTCTCAAATGCAGCGTCTCGATACCTAGATTCGTAAGGAACGCATTAAACGGCGAGTTCACTGCGCCGATGTCTCGACGGAACACTGCGATGTGGCGAATGATGAATGCCAGCGGCCCAAAAGTCTCCGTAAAGCTGATATTATGATAAGTCGGCTCATTGTTGACAAGCAGCGGGAATTTTGGATTGTTCCAATTGAATTTTCCACTATCGACAATGATTCCACCGAGGCTTGTGCCGTGACCGTCTAGATATTTTGTCGAAGAGTGGAGCACCACGTCCGCACCAAATTCAATCGGATTGCACAGATATGGCGTTGCAAAAGTGTTGTCCACAAACAGTGGGAGTTCGTGCTTGTGCGCAATATTTGCAACACGCTCGATATCCAGCACGTCTACGTTCGGATTCCCGATGGTCTCGGTGAACACGAGTTTTGTATTTTCTTGAATCGCTGCCTCCAGCTCCGCATCGCTTGCGTTAAAATCTACGAAAGTCGTTGTGATGCCGAGCTTAGACAAAGTTGCCGCAAGCAGATTGTATGTTCCACCATACAAATTGTTGAGCGCCACGATATGATCGCCCGCCTGACAAATCGTAAGAATTGCGCCCGTTGTTGCCGCTTGTCCCGACGATGTGGCAACCGCAGCCACGCCGCCCTCAAGAACCGCAACCTTTGCCTCCAGCGAGTTCACCGTTGGGTTCGACAATCTCGAGTAAAAATACCCTAATTTTTTTAGGTCAAAAAGATCCGCCAAATCGTCGATGTCATTGTACTGATACGTTGTTGATTGCACAATCGGAAGCACTCTCCCCTCCGCATTTTCCGGTTCGTATCCTGCTTGCACACATAGGGTTTCGATTTTGTAATCACCATGATTGAATTTTGCCATTTTGTTTTCCTCCTTCTTCATTTGCTGTCTCCAGCCGCTCCATCGAGCAAAATATTTGTATACCTCGGCATCGCCGATCGCTTGCCACTCGCAAGCCGTATGATTATTCGTATCCGTTTTAGTGCACCGAAGTTTTTCGAATAAAAAAAGCTCCCGCCCCCATAAAGGACGAAAGCTGTAGCTTCGTGTTACCACCTTTGTTCACCCTTGCCTTGCGACAAGAACCTCAACGAGTACCATCATACTCTGGCGCTATAACAGGCGCACCTGTCTGAGTCTAAATTATTTCTAGGTTCGACCCAGCCCACGAAAAGACCATCTTCCGCCTCTCTTCCATTATCCTCTCACACCACACAAGGACTCTCTGAAATGCACTAGCAAGCGTACTCTTCTTCACATTAGGTTTGTGTTTTGAAATATATTAACAGCATACTTGGAGATTGTCAACACCATTTGAGAAAAAATTATTTTCCAGCAGAATGTTCGGTTATGTACGAACGATATTATTTTTTCTTCACCTTAGCATTTTGGTATATGAAGAACAGATACACGATTACTATGGATATGCCGAAGAATATAAAAAACGTATTATACTTCGCGTCCACATAAATTCGGTTGATGCCTTGAAGAATGAATGTTACCCCAAACACCAGCCCGACAAGATTTGCTAGTTTATTTTTCGTTTCTTTTCGCATATATCCTCTCTTGCCTTTCAAAGACTACTCTTTCTTCCGTTATCATGATAACACAAAAGTTCGCATTTCGTCTCATGAATCGGTAATCATTTTTTCTATCGTGTACAAAAATGAAATGGGTTTCAAATTTTCTATTTATTGATAAAATTTTTATCTAATCTATTTACAATTAAATATAATTTGTAGTATAATACTCACTGTAAATAATTCATTAATTTTCAAGGAGAAAACTATGCGATTGAGGGGACTGTTGGAGAGGAATGGCTGGACTCGGAATCAATCTGTTTTCAGCAAACAATGTATGTGTAAACCAGCTTTTTTTAGAATCGAGAATGGGGGCTCGAGTCGTCGTACTTATTAAGGAGTGATAGAATGGATCAAGTCGTTATTGCCGCAGCTTGCATGGGCATTTGCGTCGTTCTATTTTTACTCTCAAAGTTGTGGATAATGTTGTTCTATGACATTATCAATTCTTTGAGAAAACTTCTGGGGATTGACTACAACCATAACGATCTCAGATGGCTAAGCATGAATGAAAGAATCGAAAAGGAATTGATTGAGTGACCGAATATGAAAAAGACAATATAAAGCAGTGCCAAATGCGAAAAAATATTCGCAAATGGTCACTGCTTTTTATTTTATTAGTATTATGCAAATGTTGGAATCTGTAATGCTACAAAAATTTTTACCCAAACCCTAATGAGAATAATGTCAAATTGTTCTCGCTAAGCTCTGAACACTCCGAAAATCATTTCGTTGTTCCAAAATAATCAGTCCTCTAATAACCAATCCACGATGTACTTCACTTTGATCCCGTCCACCGAATCCGTTCCCTCATATCTTCCTGTGATGAGGGTTTTTTCGAAATTGTCTTTGATAAGTAACAGATTGTCGGTTTCGTGCGTGTTTTCTGGCAATTGATAACAGACTTGATAATATTTTTGGCTCATCTCTTTTCTTGCCAAAAAGTCTACTTCTTTTTCTCCAATTCGCACAATGTCTACGTGATATCCTCGGCGCAAAAGTTCCATATATACGATATTTTCTAGGCGATTTCCGTGGTTGCTCTCCTTAAATCCCACCGAATGATTTCGAAGCCCATTATCCACCATAAAATATTTTGAATTATGCTTTAGGTATGCCTTCCCTCGAATATCGTAGGGCTTTGCCTCAAAAAACAAAAATGCATCCTCTAAAAGCTCTAGATATTTTTGGATGGTATGATTGGATAGATTGATTTTTTCTTTTTTTAAGATGTTCGAGATTTTTGTTGGGTTCACCAATTGACCTACATTATCCGCCAAAAATGAAACCAATCGCTTGAGGCTGAAGGTGTCACGAATAAGACCTCTTGCAGCAATGTCATTGAGTAGTATCGAATCATAAATTCCCGATAAGATCGCTGTTTTGATGTTTTCCGATGACAAGGCGACGGATGGAAATGCTCCGTATCTCTCGTATTCTCTGTAGGCAATATCGACTTCTCTCGAGTTTCGATCGATTCCTTTTGCCGCAAGAAATTCAGCGAACGAAAAAGGATATACTTTGATCTCCACGTATCTTCCGCTCAATAGTGTCGCTAGCTCCCCCGACAAGAGATTACTGTTCGAACCAGTAATCACAATATCGCAATCAAAACTTACCCGAAGTGCGTTGACTAGTTTTTGCCATCCGCTGACAAATTGAATTTCATCCAATATCAGATATACGCTTTTTCCATCTTGCGGCATTTTTCCCATAATAATCTCGGACAACTCGTCGGATTCTTTGATCGATTGGTACTCAAAGGATTCCAAATTGATGTGAAGTATATGACTTTCTTCTATCCCCGATTCTCTGAGGTAACTCGCATATTGCTGTAGCAACACCGATTTTCCCGCTCGCCGAACGCCTGTAACGACCTTAATAAAATCCGTATCACGAAATTGAATCATTTGTTTCAAATATTGTTCTCGTAAATACATTGTTGCCCTCCTTTTTTTGGAAGTATATTTCCAATTATGCCACAAAATCCAAAAAATTGGAAGTATATTTCCAACTTTTTCCTTTTCTTGTAGATTTTGGAAGTATACTTCCAATTATTCCGTCGCATATACATTCGAGACGAATTGCTTGCGTCAACGAGAATAATATTTTTCAGAATGAGTAGCACCCTGTGCTCATCTTCATCACGCAAAAACGTGATTGAAGTTTGCAGTAGGGTGTTTTTGTTATTCGTAGCAAAAATGTAGGATATATCGAGATAGCTTGCATATTGTATTGTGAATCACAATGCAATATGTTACAATCAAACGGAAAGGAAGTGATATATATGGCAAGAACATCAAATATATATGTGAGAGTTGAACCAAATGTCAAAGAACAGGCGGAAGAAATTCTCGACAAGCTCGGAATTCCTATGTCAAATGCCGTTTCGATTTTTCTACGACAGATTATTATGCAAAACGGACTTCCATTTGATGTAAAGATCCCAAACAACAGACCACTTTTTTTGGAAAACATGAGTGCAGAAGAATTTGATGCCGCTATGATAAAAGCGCACAAAAACTTTGAGAACGGAAACTTCTTGAGTATCGAAGAAGTCGAAAATGACATCAAGGAACGATTAGGATATGAAATATAAAATTGTGTATTCACCCGAATCTAGAGAGGATTTAGTCTCCATTGTAACATACATTCGAGACGAATTGCTTGCGCCAAGTAGTGCAGAAAATGTGCTGAAAAAATTGCAAGCAGCAATTAAATCACTTGACGAGTTCCCTTTGAGATGTAGCTTGTATGAACACCCGAAATGGAAGTCATTAGGACTTAGATATTTACCAGTAGATAACTATGTAATTGAAACATCATATGGTGAAAATATATCGTATCCTTTATGGAAAAAGAGACTTTGACACGCAATTGGACGCGGCGGTCAACGAAAAATCCACTGAAGAATAAATATTTTTTCATAATAAGTAGCACCCTGTGCTCATCTTCATCACGCAAAAATGTGATATGATGTTTGCATTAGGGTGCTTTTGTTATCTATAGTTCAAACAAGTCGTTCACAAGCATTGCGTAATATTATCTACAAATAGGAGTTGAATTAGCATAAAATATGTTGTTTCGTTATCTATCACATAATACCATTTAATCATTGAGAAAGCTTGATATTCTGCAAATTTTAATGGGTGAGCCTACCGAGTATTTTTATAAAAAGGAATACCCTTGTAAGTGATT
>JBHBDS010000106.1:0-16294 GCA_041784625.1 Filifactoraceae bacterium | reverse complement strand
TTGATGAGGCAAAATAGGTTGAGCTATGGTGAATAAAATCAATCGTGTGCTGAGTATTTATATCGGCATATTGACATTGATGCTTCTTTCGATGACGGTGATTTTTTCGCTCAATTCGATTGACATCAAGGATTTGGATCAAAAAATTACCGATGTTTCGTCGGGTTGGATATATGTGTCGGAGTCGGGTTCTCAGGTGATTGATTGGTCTGAGACGAGGCATCTGATGGATCAGAAAAAAATTGTCCTGTCCAAGGTTGTGGATGAGGATCTTCTTCGTGCGCAGTCGCTGATCTTTTTTGATACGAACACGAATGTGAATGTGTTTGTCAATGATGTTCGTGTGTATCATCGTGGAGATCTTTGCGAGGGGACGAATCGCTGGGAAGGCATCTGGGATTGGCATATTATCAAGCTGCCGTATTTTGTGAAGGCGGGCGATACGCTGGAGATCGAAATTTGTCGAATCAGTCCGAAGCAGTATGGCGTGTTTCCTCGGATGATTGTGTCGGCGGATGTGGATGATTTTTTTGATTTTATTTTGAAAAAAAGTTTCTGGGGCATGATGATTTGTCTGTGGACTTTTATTTTTGCGGTGATGCTGATTTGTTTGTGGCTGATTCGCAGAGGTTGGCAGAAGGATCATTGGATTTCGCTGAATGTTGCGTTGTTTGCGCTGCTGGCTACGGTGGCGATGTCGATGCGGATTCCGTGGATCAACTGGGTGTTTAATCACTCGGCGGCGCTTCCGCTGGCTTCGTCGTATTTCGGATTGATTGCGGTGTTGCCTGTGATGTGTTTTACGAGTCGGATTTCGGGCTCGTATTATCGCAAGTATTATCGAGTCATTTGGATTTTTGCAAATTCGTATATTTTGGCTCGTGCGATTTTGCAGATGTGCGGGTTTTCGTATTTGTATTTGAATTATCCGTATGAATATTATTTGATTTTTGTTTTGGGCTCGTTTTATTTTGCGATTGTATTTTTTGATTTTACTCGCAACCGTCGGGACAATTTGCCAAATGCTCATTATTTGGTGATTATTTTTGGTGGGTTGGCGCTTTTGTTTGATATTGCGCTGGTGATGTCGAATCATTTTTATTTCAGCAATACATTTTTTGGGTTGTCGGCGCTGTATGGGATTTTGTATATTTCGTTTAGCTCGGCGAATGCGCTGGCGTTGACTTATCAGGATTCGATTGATGCGAAGAAGTATCAGATGTTATCGGAGACGGATATTTTGACGGGCTTGAAGAATCGTAACAGCTACACGAAGCAGATTGAGTCGCTGCCGCTGCGCAATGGGCTTGGCGTGATTATCATGGATGTGAATAATCTCAAGTCGGTGAATGATCGTTTTGGTCATCAGGAGGGTGACAAGATGATCGTGCAGGTGGCGGAGCTGATTCGTGAGGCGTTTAATGACAATGGTTTTGACTCGTATCGTATTGGCGGTGACGAGTTTGCGGTGTTTGCGATTGATCAATCGGTGGATGAGATTGAGCGAAGGATCTGGATTTTTGAGAGTATGATTCGTAAGCTGAATGACGATCGTCCGTATACGGTGAGTGTGGCGGTGGGCTATGCGCTGTATGATGATAATTCGGGCGGCAGTATTGATGATTTGGTGAATCGAGCGGATCAGAATATGTATTTGAAAAAAATTGCGTTTAAGCTGTAGGTGATATGAATGCGAATGTGGAGATGGATTGATGACAATTATTTCTTTGTCACAGTCGGTATGGACATCGTTTTGTTGGTCATCGTGGGTATCATGGCGATTGTTGCAACGAGGTATGGCATAACGCACAATTGGATTTCGTATGATCTGCCTGTTTTGGAGGGTGGCTATCGTCAGGTGCTTCCTGAGGGGGAGTTTGCGGTCGATTTGCCGAGCGATTTGGATGTGATTGATGGCAAGGTGGTTTTGCGTCATGAGGTGCATTCGAGTCTCGCCCAACAAGGGGGGCTTGGTTTTCGTGTGCAAAATACTTATGTGCGGGTATTTTTTAATGATGAAATTTTGTTTTCGAATCATCGCAGCGATGGGAGGCTCGTGGAGAATGGCAAGGAGTGGATTCATTTTGATCTGAGTCATTATTCGGGCGGGGTCGGCGATTTGTTGATTGAGTTGACGCCGGTGAATGCATCGCTTCGTTTGCCAGTGGGTGAGTTTTATATCGGGGATCAGCAGGAAGTTTTTTCTTTGGCGTTGATGAAGGATTGGGTCAAATATCTTATCGTGATTTTGTTGCTCACGGTGGGTTGTTATGTCCTTTTTTTCCGCTATATCTATCATCGGACCATTGGGATGAGCAACTCGGTGGGGATGCTGGGGATCGGGTCGATTTGCGCGGCGTTTGGTGTTTTTTCGAGTACGAATATCGTGGCGTTTGACTTTATGCCTGGGCACACACTGAAGGTGTTTTTGTTCACGTCAATGCTGCTGAGTACGGCGAGTATCGCTGGCTATGTGGCGCAGATTGACACGCTCAAGCAGCGGCGAATGATCACGGCGATGATGGGGGTCAATCTCACGTGGGCGATTATTTTTATGAGCAATAATTTGATTTATCCTCGACAGTTTTTGATGTCGGAGCGTCTTTTTATTTATACTTTGTCGCTGGGGACGCTGATGTATTGTCTATACCAAGTGGCGATGGAAGTGAGAAAGGGCAACACATCGTCGGAGGTGCTTTTGTGGACGCTGAGTCTGCTCGTGTTGTTGTCGCTTGCGGATATTATTCCGAGATATTTGCTGGGGCATACGACGCCAGTGATTACGATTTTGGGGATTGTGTCGTTTTTTGTGATCAACACGGCGTTTGAAATTCGGGAAACTTCTCGGTATTATGAGTGGGCGGAGCTGATGAATTATTACAAGGTGCTCGCTCGTACGGACAAGATGACGGGGCTGAAAAATCGTGTGTGTTTGGTCGAGGATTTGGCGGTGCACAATCGAGAACCTGCAAAGTTGACGCTGATTTTTCTCGATGTGGACAATCTCAAGCGGGTGAACGACAGCTATGGTCATGCGATGGGTGACGATATGATTGTGACGACGGCGAAATTGATTGCCGAAATTTTTGGTACGCTGGGCGACTGCTACCGAATCTCGGGGGACGAGTTTGTGTGCCTCACGACGTATTCGATTGAGGCGCTCGAGATGGAGATGGTGCGTTTCCGCCACGAGGTCGCAGCGAAGAATGAAGAAAAATCGTATCGCTATCGTGTGTCGCTCGGATTTGCATCGTACGATCCGCATCTGGATGCAAACCTCGAGGATACGATGAGCCGTGCGGAGAATGAGATGTACGAAGACAAGCGAACTGCACGAAGTATGGTGTAATTTGCGATCGAATAATGGTGTTGCTAAATATTTTTTTGTTTGGCAGCACCTTTTTTGCGATAGGGGCTTGGTGATTGAACTTGGGTGTGAAGTTTGATATAATTGAAGTTGGGAATAGGAAGAGATTTTTCGTAAAAAGTTAGGAGATATTATGCTGATCAAAGAAATTCCAAGAATCAACGAACTGGCTCGATTGTCCAAGGAAAGAGAGCTGACAATGGAGGAAAAGGCGGAGCAAGCCGAGCTTCGCAAAAAATATCTGGAGGCAGTGCGTGGTGCGACCAAAGATATTTTGCTCAACTCAACGATTCAAGATCCTGAGGGCAACGACGTGACCCCACAAAAACTCAAAGACGAACAAGCAGCGCTGAAAAAATAGGAACATAGAAAGATTGTAAACTTGTAAATCAAAATGGTAGCAGCAAATCAAACTGCTACTTTTTTTGTGCGGAGGAATATGATACAACTGGGGTTGTTTTGTCTGCGGTGAGGTAGAAAGCTGCGAGTGGATGGAAGCGTTTTGCGCACGGTTCATCCTATTGTAATTTGAAGCGCTGCATCGAGATGAGTTGGGAGTGAAAAGAGGGAATCGTATTGAGAAAAAATTTTGGGATAAATCCAAAGAGAATTTTTTTCTGTTGCAAATGTTACGGTTTTTTTGGGGTAAAAGTGGTATAGTATCTACAGAAGTTAATTATGTCTAACGTTATGGCTGTGATACTCGATCGCATAGAGAAACGATGGAGATTTTTACACCGATTCGAATCAGTCGCAACAAAACGGAAGATTTGCAGAATATCATCGACCATTTGGTCGGCAAAATAATTGTGGAAAAGGATGGGAATTATGACAAAGTATATTAATATCAAGGACAAGATCGAAAAAATATTGACGGATTATCCAGAAACATTGGAGGTATTTTTGATCAACGGATTTGAGCAACTCAAAAATTCAGCGATGCGCAAAACGATGGCGAGCACTGTTTCGCTCGAGATGGCGCTCAAGATGAAAAAAGTAAACGCAGAACTTTTTGTCGAGAAGCTCGAGGATGCAATCAGACAGGAGCGTGAGGGAATCGACCAGACGCTGCGTGAAGAGGGAAGTTTTGCAGAGGGCGATATTCGAATCGAGGGCGTGCTGCCTTGTCCGATTCGTATTCCGCTTCTTGAGAATTTTACCGCAGAGCTCGAAAAACTACAAAAAACCACAGACAAAAAAATTGGCTACGACCTACGTTCTGCGAGCATGGGGCTTGATTGGATCAAGGATCAAGTGGCAGAAGGTCAAGTGGACAAATTGCCAGATATGATGCTTTCGGCGGGATTCGATTTGTTCTTTGACAAAAAATACATGGGACAATTCAAGGATCATGGCGTGTTTACCACAAAAATGAAAGGATTTAACAAAGATTTTTACAATGACAAGATCGACCTTCGTGACCCAAGAGAAGAGTATGCGATCATCGGCGTGGTACCAGCGATTATCATGGTAAACGAAAATCTCCTTGGCGATCGCAAAATGCCGACGAGCTGGGCAGATATTCTCGAGCCAGAGTTTGAAGATACGATGGCGCTTCCGATGCACGATTTGGATTTGTTCAACGCAGTGATTCTGCATATTTATAAAATGTTTGGCGAAGAGGGAATCCACAAGCTCGCTCGTTCGTTCAAAAAAAGCTTGCACCCAGCGCAAATGGTTAAGACCAAAGGAATCCTCGGCGAAAGCGTCGATCCTGTGATCAGCATCTCGCCATATTTCTTCACACAAATGTTGCCAGAAAATGGTCCAGTAAAACCAATTTGGCCAAAAGAGGGCGCGATTATTTCGCCAATCTTCTTGCTCACAAAAGCGGATAAGCCAGAGGTAGAACCATTCCTCGATTACTTTATGTCCAAAGAAGTGGGCGAAGTTTTTGCTGGCGGGGGAAAATTCCCATCGACACATCCAGAAGTTGATAACAAACTCACAGCGGATCAAGGATTTGTGTGGGTTGGCTGGGATTTTATCCACGGCAATGACATCGGGGCGATTCTAGCGCACGCAGAGGGCGTGTTCAAGGAGCTTGTCGCATAAACAAACACAGCGAACGAATATTTCGAGCAATCGAGCGAAACAAAGTGCATTCAAAATTAATATTGACGAAATGAGATTAATTTTGAATCGAATATTTGTGATCGTGCAAAAAATTTCGAAGAGAAAAATGTTTGGAAAATCAAAAGAAGAAAATCTTTTGTTCAATAAAGGAGAAAATATGAATTTTGTCGTCGTATCTGGCCCGCCGTCGTCGGGAAAAACAGGTCTGATTCTAAAAACAGCAGAAGCGCTGAAACAAAGAAATATTTCGGTGGGGGTCGTCAAATTCGACTGCCTTTACACCGATGACGATATATTGTATGAAAAAGCAGGAATCTTGGTGCAAAAAGGGCTCTCTGGTTCGCTTTGTCCCGATCACTTTTTTGCATCCAATGTCGAAGAAGTGGTGCAATGGGGGCGCAAAAATAATCTTGACTTACTCATCACGGAGTCGGCAGGACTTTGCAACCGCTGCTCGCCATATCTCAAAGAGGTAAAAGGGATTTGCGTTATCGATAATCTTTCGGGCATCAATACGCCAAAAAAAATCGGTCCGATGCTACGTGCAGCAGACATTGTCGTGATCACCAAGGGCGATATCGTATCGCAAGCGGAGCGAGAAGTTTTTGCAGCAAAAGTAAGTTCCGTCAATCCTCGTGCCATCACGATGCATGTGAACGGCTTGACTGGACAGGGCGCATACGAGCTCAGCACGCTGCTGTATGATGAGGAGCAAAATGTCGAGACCGTACAAGGGATGGAGCTACGATTCCCAATGCCATCAGCGCTCTGTTCATACTGTCTGGGCGAGCGTCGAATCGGCGAGAGCTATCAGATGGGGAATGTAAGAAAAATGAATATGGGGGAGAAGAATGAAAACTAAAAAAATCAGCGAACTACTCGAGCAGTATCCATTTATCGAAGGGTATCTCGAGGATAATCAACTGAATGTGACGGGTTTTGAGGACGGCACTTATCGAGATTTTCTCAACCATTTTTCGGAAGAAGAGATCGAAGACAAGGCGATGGATCTTTCTCAGATGGAAGAAGATTTCTTTGAGTATATTGCGCAGATGCAGGCTTTTCTTGGGATGGAAGAGGATCAGGGCGTGCACACGCTGACGATCTTGCCAGGACACAACAAGTCGAAAGAAACTGAAGGATTTGACCGACTGGATATTCGCAAGTCGGAGATCGTTGCCATCGTGGGGCCGACTGGCTCGGGCAAATCTCGTCTGCTCGCAGACATCGAGTGGACGGCGCAAAAAGATACGCCAACCAACCGAGCAATTCTAATCAACGATGAGATTCCTGACAAAAAATGGCGTTTTTCGTCCAACAACAAATTGGTGGCGCAGCTTTCGCAAAATATGAACTTTGTTATGGATCTTACGGTGCAAGAGTTTTTGGAACTGCACGCACAGAGCCGTATGGTGGAGAACATTCCAGTAGTTGTTGCCAGAATTGTCGAAGAGGCGAACAAACTTGCCGGCGAACAATTTGCCACCGACACGCAGATTACTTCGCTCAGCGGCGGGCAATCTCGTGCGCTGATGATTGCCGACACAGCGATATTAAGCTCCTCGCCAATCGTACTGATTGACGAGATCGAAAACGCTGGAATCGATCGAAAAAAAGCGCTGGAGCTGCTCGTATCAGAGGACAAAATCGTACTGATGGCGACCCATGACCCGCTGCTTGCGCTGATGGCAGACCGACGAATCGTCATCTCCAACGGCGGAATTGCCAAAGTGATTGAAACCTCCGACGAAGAAAAAGCACGACTCAAAGACCTCGAAGAAATGGACAAACAGGTACAGGAAATTCGCCGCAAACTTCGCTATGGAGAATCCGTACTGCTGGAAAAATAATGAAGCATAAAGGTCAAAACGATACAACATAAAAAATGAAGAATCGATCTCCAGAAAGTTGGAATAAATCTGACAAAGGAGGTCGATTTTTTGTGTTTTGGTAAAAAAATTTCTCCTTTGTATGGTATACTATAGAGAACCACAAAGGAAAAGAATTACAAATGAGGTGAATTATGCTTTTACTTTCCAAAGATGATATTCAAAAAATTTTTACGATGAATGACGCAATCGCGGCGGTGAAGGAGGCTTTTATGCTTTTTTCGGACGAAAAGAGCGTCGTGCCGCTGCGCACGCAGATTCCTGCGCCAAAACAAGAGGGCGTATTTTTATTTATGCCAGCGTATGCGCCAGAGCTGGACATCGCCTCGGTGAAGATTGTAAATATTTTTCCCAATAATGCGGCAAAAAATCTGCCGACAGCACCAGCGCAAGTGCTTTTGATCGATGGGGAGACGGGAATTATCCGCTCGATTATGGACGGAACATTGCTCACTCAGATTCGAACAGGTGCAGCGACGGGTGCGGCTTTTGACGTACTTGGGCGCAAGGACGCAAAAATTGGCGCATTGATTGGCACAGGCTCGCAGGCGAGAATGCAGCTGGAGGCGATGCTCTGTGTGCGAAAACTGGACGAAGTAAGAATTTTTAGCCGAAACGGCGAAAGGGCAGAGATTTTTGCCAAAAATATGCAAGAAGAATTGTCGCACTATGGATGCAAAATTGTGGCGGCAAAAAGCTCGGACGAGGCGATTGACAACGCAGACCTCATCGTGGCGGTCACTTCATCCAACACGCCAGTATTTGATGCGTCCAAAGTGAAGAAAGGTGCAACGATGAGTTTTGTCGGTTCGTATCAGCCGCACACGCAGGAGATGGATCCTGTGGCACTGGAGCGTAGCAGCAAAATTTATTTTGACTCGGAAGAAGCAGTGCTTTCGGAGGCGGGCGATATTCTGATTCCGCTTGCAGAAGGTCGAATCACCAAAGAGGATTTTACAGGGGATCTTGGCGAGGTGCTACTTGGCAGGGTAGTCGCTCGTGAAAATGAAGAGGAGATCATTGTTTTCAAAACCGTGGGGATCGGCACGCAGGATCTCGTGACGGCCAAACATATTTTTGCAAAGGCGATGGCTGCAAATGTCGGCACATCGTGGGGTGAATAGGATTAATATTTTTTAGGGAGGAATTTTTTGAACACGATTACTTCAAAATTCAAAGAAGTGTTGTTCTCTGTGCTTCCGATTGTGGCGCTGGTGTTTTTGCTCAATTTCACCATTGCGCCGATGGAGAACAGTCTTCTCATCCGATTCGTGATTGGATCGGTCTTTGTCATCTTGGGACTGACGGTATTTTTGCTCGGGGTGGACATCGGAATCACGCCGTTGGGTAAGTTGACGGGACTTGCGCTTGCGAAGACCAACAACATTTGGATGGTTATGCTGGCGGGACTTGTGCTCGGATTTTTTATCTCCATCGCTGAGCCAGGGTTGATGGTGCTCGCGAATCAGGTCAATCTGGTGACGGCGGGCAATGTGCCGAGCTGGACGCTGCTCATTGCGGTTTCCATTGGACTTGCGGTGATGCTGTCGATCGGATTTTTCCGTATTTTTTACAATATTCCGCTGTTCAAATTGCTCGGAATTTTGTACACGATCATATTGTTTATGTCGATTGTCACATCGAGAGAATTTTTGGCAATCAGCTTTGATGCATCGGGTTCGACGACGGGAATTTTGGCAGTGCCGCTGATCTTGTCGCTCTCGGTGGGGATTTCGAATATCAAAAAAGACTCCAAAGCGTCGGAGAAGGACTCTTTTGGACTCGTTGCCATCGCATCGACAGGAGCGATTATGTCCGTGCTCGTGCTGGATATCATCTCGCCGACGAAGGAGTTTGCAGCAGAGCTCAACTCGGAAATTTCAAGCACCACTTCGATTGTCGAAGCATTTGTCAGTATTATTCCGCAGTATCTAAAAGAGAGCTTTATGGCGATTATGCCGCTGCTTGTCATTTTGCTGGTGATGCAAGTGATTTCGTTTCATCTCAAGAAAAAAGAGCTGCGAAAATTGCTCACAGGATTTATTTTTGCCTTCTTGGGGTTGTTTGTCTTCCTGCTCGGTGTCAATGCGGGCTTTATGGAAGTTGGAACTAATCTCGGGCAGAGTATGGCGCTGCTTGAGAACAAGATGTATATTATTTTCTTCGGTTTTGTGCTCGGGGTCGTGACGATCTTGGCTGAGCCAGCGGTGTATGTTCTTACTTCGCAGATCGAAGAAGTTACTGTCGGTTATGTTAAGAAAAAAGCCGTGCTCGTGTCACTTGCACTCGGAGTAGGGCTTGCGGTATCGATGTCGGTCATTCGTGTGCTCGTCAAAGATATTCAGCTCTGGCATTATCTGTTGCCAGGATATTTGGTGGCGGTGTCGCTGATGTTTGTCGTGCCAAAACTTTTTGTCGGGATCGCATTCGATGCGGGCGGCGTTGCGACAGGGCCGATGACGGCGACCTTTATCCTTGCATTCATCCAAGGAGCTGCCAATGCGTTTGAAGATGCGGATCTGATGGCGGATGGATTTGGAATGATTGCGATGGTGGCGATGATGCCGATTATTACACTCGAAATTCTCGGAATGATTTTTAAGATAAAATCCAAAAGAAACGGAGGCGATGCAGAAGATGAGTAGTCTAAACATTACAAAACAAGTTGAGCTTGTGTACATCATCGTGAACTACGGAATGGGGAGCAAGGTGCTTAGTCGTGCAAAAGAATATGGTTTTGGCGGAGGCACGGTCTTTTTTGGAAGAGGAACGGTCAGCAATCCGATACTCAACTTCTTTTCGCTATATGATGAACGCAAAGAAATTATCGTGTTTGGTTTGGAAAAAGATAGTGTGGAGAATGTGCTCCAAAAACTCGACAAAGAATTCCATTTCAAAAAACCAAATCATGGAATTGTATTTACCATAGGAATGTGCAGTGCGATTAGTTCGCTCGTTTGCATAAAAAAAGCAGAGGTTGAAAACGATAAGGTAGAGGTGAAAAATATGTATCAACTGATTACGACGATTGTAGAACGTGGCAGAGCGGAAGAAGTGATTGAAGCGGCGCAAAAGGCAGGTTCTCGAGGAGGAACAATCATCAACGCACGAGGCGGCGGAGTAGAAGATACGGCAAAAATATTTAATATGGAAATCGAAGCGGAAAAAGAAACGGTGTGGATACTCTCCAAAGCAGACGAGACGCAAAAAATTGTGGATGCGATTCGAGATGCGCTTGAAATTGAAAAGCCAGGAAATGGAATCATTTTTATCCAAGCCGTGCAACATGCACTTGGAATCTACGGAGATCATTAGAACAAAAAAAGTGGGCAGACCTAGGAGTATGGTCTGCCCATTTGGAAGGGATGTTTTCGCGAATTACGATGCTAGGCATCTACAGAAACAACCCTTTACGGTTCGTGTGTTCGGATTCTGCTTGGAGTTGACAGTTTCCGAAGGCTGTTGGAGTCGCAGCCCGAAAATAAAAATCCTTCCACATTTGCTCGCAAACATAGAAGGGTAGAATGGTTTATTCGACACACCCTCTATATACCGTAGAGTTTTTTGGTGAAAGCCATAGATAGATATTCTGACTTAGGATCATCGATTGCGTTCGCCTTCCCAGTTTCCCAGTGGCTTCGTGAACGTTCTCTCCCCAACACAGCGGCGGTACCGTACAGGATTCAAACCTGTTTCCCTTGGATCTATAACCTATTGTAATTCGCTACAAAGATATTTTATCACAGGACAAATCCTTTTTCAACCCCAATTCGAGAAATATTTTCGAAAGTGAACCAGATATTACACTTGATAATTTCATATCTTGTCGTTATAATAGAAATAACAGTGAAAACCTTTTTTAGAGGGGATACATAAATAGGAGGAAAACAAAATGAACAAGCTAATCATCACTGCTGCGATTTGTGGCGCAGAAGTTACCAAAGAACAAAATCCTGCGGTACCGTACACGATTGAAGAGATTGTAAGAGAAGCAAAATCTGCTGCGGATGCGGGAGCGGCGGTTATCCATCTTCACGTTCGTGAGGATGACGGAACACCAACCCAAAGCAAAGATCGTTATGAAGAAGCGATCAAAGCGATTCGTGAAGTGTTGCCAGACATCATCATTTTGCCAAGCACAGGCGGCGCAACTTGGATGACTGCCAAAGAAAGATTGCAGCCAGTATTCCTTAAACCAGAAATCGCTACGCTTGATTGCGGAACTTGCAACTTCGGCGGCGATGAGGTATTTACCAACACCGTGACGATGATCCAAGAATTTGCTGAAACGATGAAAGAATACGGCGTAAAACCAGAATGCGAAGTGTTTGAAAAAGGAATGATCGACACAGCGATTCTAATGCACAAAAAAGGACTGATCGATGCACCAATGCACTTCAACTTCGTGCTTGGTGTACCAGGAGCAATGACTGCTACGCCAAGAGACCTTGCGTTTATGGTGGGCTCGATTCCTCCAGGATCTACTTGGGTTGCAACAGGAATCGGCAAGAGCGAGTTCACACTTGCAATGTGCGCAATCTCGATGGGCGGAAACGTTCGTGTAGGATTTGAAGACAACCTATATCTTGAAAAAGGCGTTCTTGCAAAAAGCAATGGTGAACTGGTAGCAAAAGTGGTTGAAATGGCAAAACTCGTTGGCCGTGAAATCGCAACACCAGCAGAAGCAAGAGAAATTATGGGACTGAAAAAATAGTATTAAATTTACGACAACAAAAAGCTCTCGAAAGGGGGCTTTTTTGTGCTAAAATATTTCTAGAAATAGAAATGGAGCGACTATGTTTTTTATCCAAAAAAGAGATTTACACAATTTAGATACAGTGATTCCAAACAGTTTTTTGCTAGTATAGATATGATTAATCGTATCATCGCAGCGGAAATTGGAGATTCGCTATTTGGAGACTATTGCTTGCGATTGCTTGCAGAAAGTGATATTATAATAGTAGATAGGAGGAAGTGTTATGGCAAATACCAATGCAGTTTATGCACGCATCGACAATCAACTCAAAGAAAATGCGGAGAATATCCTGTCTCAGCTAGGCATTACACCGTCAAGTGCGATACAAATGTTATATAGCCAAATTGTTTTGCAAAAAGGAATGCCTTTTGAATTGAAGTTGCCAGCGAGACAGCCGCTTGCAATTGGAGCATTGACAAGAAAAGAACTTGACCACGAACTTCAAAAAGGATTGGATTCTTTGAAAGCTGGAAAAAAATTCTCGGTCGCAGAAGTAGATGAAATCTTAAAAAAGGAATATGGAATATGATCGAGGACAAATATGAACTGATATATTCTGCGGATGCATTAGAGGATCTGCGCGGAATTTATGAGCATATAGCCTATAGTTTATCAGCGGAACAAACAGCAAATCGGTTGGTTGGTCGCATTCGAAAGCTAATAGAGTCCCTCGAGATATTACCCAATCGATATAAATATGTTGACTGGGAACCGTGGCACTCAAAAAATGTTCATCAAGCACCGATAGATAATTATTTGGTGTATTATCTTGTCGATGAAGAGAAAAAGACGGTAGAAGTACTCCGTATCTTTTATGCTGGACGAAATATTTGTGAGATTGTTGCAGAAAAGTTTTAGTTCATGCAGAGGAAAAATAAGACAACAAAAAGCTCTCGAAAGGGGGCTTTTTTTGTGCTAAAATATTTCTAGAATTAGAAATGGAGCGACTATGTTTTTTATCCAAAAAAGAGATTTACACAATTTAGATACAGTGATTCCAAATAGTTTTTTTGAGCTGGTATTACCGATGCTTGCGCCCAAGGAGCATGCGCTGGCGGCGTATATGCTGGGCTATTACGAGTCGGTTTCCATCAAGGAGATGGGCGATCGAATTTCGTCCAATCAGGAGCTGGCTGAAGTGCTCGGCATTAGCGTCGATGATGTGTACGAGGCGTGGGAGTATTGCGAGAGTCTTGGACTGATCAAAAAATTTGTGCTGGACGAAGAGGTGGCTGGCTCGTATCAGATCGAGTTTCGTGATTTGCGTACGGTGCTTGGCAAGCCCAAGGGCAAGGCGACCTCGACGGACGAACTCATTGCGGTTTACAAAAACGAGGAGTACAAAAAAATGTACGATCGCATCGAGCAAACGATCAAGTATCCGCTGACGAGTGTGGATATCCAAAAAATCCACAAGACGATTGCGGAGTTCAATATTTCCAAAGACTTGGTGATTGAGGCGGTGCTGTTTACGCTGTACAAGAAAAAAAGCCGCTCAATCTCGATGGCGATGGGCGTGTTGCGCAATTGGCACATGGATGGCATTCGTAGCGTCGAGGACCTCGAGCAGATGATGCAAGGCAAAGAACAGCGCTATTTGGAGTACAAAAAAATTCTGAGTGCGCTCGGCGAGTACCGTTCGCCAACTGAACCAGAGCGCGAGATGATCGATATGTGGCTGGACGAATATCGTTTTGATCTCGAGTCGATTCTCGATGCGGTGAGTAAGACGATTACGATCAAATCGCCAAACCTCAAGTATGTGGACGGTGTACTTCGCAACCGACTGGAAGCGGTGAGTAAGCTCGAACCGCAAAACAATGTTGGTGGAGAAATTCAAAAAGCGAGCGCAGAAGAAACGGAATTTGAGATTCGTACCAAGGTGCTTGAGCTCATCAACTTCCCGCGCAAATCGCTCCGTCGAGACGAAAAAGAGCAGCTGGATGCCATTGCAAAAGACTTTACTTTTTCGGCGGTCGAAATTGCACACAAACATCTGACACGAGAAGGCAAAGAGGTGAGCATCGACGCACTGTACAAAATGCTCCATGGAGAGCCGAGCAGTGACAAACCAAAACGAATCACGATGCAGCAGGTACGAAGAGCGGAGCAGTTGAACAAACAAAGCAAAACTTATCCGAAAGCTGGGAAAAGTACAAGCACGGACAAGAACGACAAAACCAAAAGCAATGAACCAAAACCGATGGGACCAATCGAAAAAAGATTGCTCGAGCGTACGATGGCAAGACAAAACAAGAAGGACTAACCGTAGAAAAATAGAGTGTAAAATGCGAAAAAATACGTATGCTAACATCGATAATAGCCCATGCAGCGAATCATTGCAAAAAGGCTGGACGAAATCATCGAAAATAATAGAAGTAGGTAACTATGAAATCCATTGAGCAAATTTATCAGGCAAGGCGAGATTTTCAGGCTAGAGAACTCGAAAAACGCCGAGAAAAAATCTTTCAAGAGCATCCAAAGCTCGAAGAAATTGAGCGAGCGATAAGACTAAAGAATCTTGAGCTATCCAAAAGTACGATTTTCGGCGACGAAGAACAAAAAAAAACTCTGCGAAGTTGAATTATACGAACTGAATCAGCAAAGAGAGCGATACCATCGAGATTATCCAATCGATGCCGAGGAACTCAAGCTACAATATTTTTGCGAGCGATGCAAAGATCGAGGGTACATGGAATCGGACATCAGCGCAAAATGCTCCTGCACGCTCAAAATCCAGGAGTCGCTCCGAATGGGTCAGGCGCATCTGACCAATCGAATCGAAAAAGAAAATTTTGCATCCTTCAATATTGCACTTTTTGATGACGAGAAGAAACAAGAAGTGTTCCCAGGCAGCGGGGTGTTTTTGACCGAGCGAGAAAATATGATGAGCATAAGGCGCCATGCGGAGGAATTTATCCGAGATTTTGACCAAGAAGAAACCAAGAGCTTGTTCTTCTACGGCGAAGTGGGACTGGGCAAAAGTTTTATGTGCTCGTCGATAGCCAAGGAACTGATTGAGCAGGGAAAAACCGTGCTCTATGTGACGATGAATGAGCTCGTGACGATGCTCGAGCTTTATCATTTTAATCGAGAAATTTTCTTCGAGCGATACACGATGGAAGATTATTTTGCGCTAGAGCATAGCGATCTGCTCGTGCTCGACGATCTCGGTGCGGAACTTACCAATTCCTTTGTCAAAACTATTTTGTTCAACATCATCAACTCTCGAATGATCAACCACAAAAAAATGGTCATCTCCACCAACTTGACACCCGATGAAGTCAGCGAACGCTACGAAGAGCGAGTGCATTCCCGATTGCTCGGCTATATGAATTTTCATCGATTCTTTGGCGAGAACAAACGCTGGGAGTTGTAATAGCTGAGTGGATTTTGCTGGAAAATATCAAATACATTCGAGAAAACTTTTTCGAATTCGAATCTGTAGGTGAATAAATTCAAAAAAGAAAAATTGAAATTAGTGGTTGAAAGAGGAGTTTGCGAAAGCTCTTCTTTCTTTATTTTGACGAGTTAGTTTTCCTAACTGTTTTTTGCCGAATCATATTGCCAAAGCGCACAAAATTTTTTATAATGGGGTTAGTCTATCTAACTGTGAGGATTTTGTGAGGAGAAAATATGATCGACAAACAGCTGTTTCGTCTCATTGGCGAGAACAAAAAATATATTTTTATTACTGTCGCATGGATGCTGATGGGAATGCTGGCGAATTTGAGCATTACCGCATCGATTTGCTATGCGCTGTTTTTGCTTACCGAAAAGGCAGCAATTTCTTCTTTGCGCATGCCTTTTTTGATTGTGGCGGTTGGCATTGCGATGAGATACATCAGCACGATTTTGGTGGGCAATTTCAAGGACATCATCGGGCGAAATGTGAAGAAGGATCTGCGACAAAGGGCTTATCACAAAATAGTGCAGCTTGGAGAAAAAGGTGCTGACAATATGAGCATGGCGGGTCTGACGCAGGTGTGTATGGAAGGAATTGAGCAGCTGGATCTGTATTACTCGATCTATTTGCCGCAATTTTTCTTTTCGCTGATTTCTCCACTGATTCTTTTTGCAATC
This sequence comes from Filifactoraceae bacterium, assembly GCA_041784625.1. Classification (GTDB taxonomy): domain Bacteria; phylum Bacillota; class Clostridia; order Peptostreptococcales; family Filifactoraceae; genus JAUNKE01. The sequence goes on along the minus strand of JBHBDS010000106.1, from coordinate 123 downwards.
AGCGTGAGTATCAATTGGAGGGTTGCGTTTGCACTGCTCCTTTGCGTGCCTGTCATTCCAATGTCGATCGTGATGGTCTCCAAATATGCGCAAAAAGTTTTTGAAAAGTATTGGGGCAAATAC
>JBHBDS010000105.1:0-2780 GCA_041784625.1 Filifactoraceae bacterium | reverse complement strand
ATTTTGGATAATGAGCCGTCCAGCTCCCCTTTTCGAACATAGATCAGATCGAGCTCACGATTGTTTTTCAGCGCTTCGAGCACTGCATTTCTACCTTCTAATTGCATAAAACCCTCTCTAGCTCATCGCGGCGATGCGTGCTTTTGGAATGTCTGGTCTACCACAGGACATTTTGCCCTCCTTGCAGCTTCCTTTGTAGCAGCTCGGTCCAGCATTTCGGAATAATACTGGCGCAACTTTTTTGCATTCTTCGAGCATTTTGTACGCAAGCTCTTTGATCTCCCATTGCGCTCTTTCGCAGCAGCGTTTGGAAAAAAAGTTCAGCAAAGTTCTCGCATTCATCGTCACGACGATTTTTGTTTCGCAAGCATTTGGAAAAACATAGCGAGCATCCTCGATCGCCTCTTTCTCCGTTTTGCCTGCTGCCATTAGCATATCCACCAGTTTCGAGTATTCCTTTTGCGCTCTTTGCATCGACTGGATGTAGATTTCCTTTGCCTCTGGAATGTTCTCGATCGCAGGTGGCAAAATATATTCCATCTTAACCAAACGCACATAGCGCTGAGATTGCTGTGAGTACGATGCAATTCTGTGTCGCACCAGCTGATGCGAGCAAGCACGAGAAATTCCCTCGATTGCAAAGGTGAAACTCGCATGCTCCACTGGACTTTCGTGCCCGATGCTCACCAGCATATTCAAAAATTTTTCCACTTGTTCATCCGTCAAATTGTTTCCGATGGATTCTACACCCACTGGGGAGTAGCAAAGTTTTGCCGCCATCGTGACCACTTTATCTGGATCCGCAGAATGCGAAATCAATTGTACCTTGAGCTCCGATTTGCCCATATTTCCTCCTAAAACAAACTTAGCTGATTGCTCTCTGGCAATCCTTTTAGACAGCCATGCTGCACGAGAACCTCGACCACCGTTTTACTCGCTTTGGTTCGTTTGCTAAAATCCTCGATTGAAATAAATTCTTTTGCCGATTCTTCTCGAATTTTGTACGCCACCGTCTCGCCGAGTCCTGGAATCGAAATCAGCGGTGGCAATAATTTGCTGTCCACGATTTTGAATCTTGTCGCATCCGATTGGTAGATGTCCACTGGCAAAAGTTCTACGCCTCGCTGGAGCATTTCATAAGCCACCTCGAGCACGAGCATCATGCCTTTTTCTTTTGCAGTCGCCTCATTTCCTTTTGCGTCAATTTCTTTGATCGCTGCAAGAACATCTTTTTTTCCTTTCGAAATAACATCGATGTCAAAATCCTCCGCTTTTGTCGTGAAGAAAGTCGCGTAAAATGCCTCTTTGAAAAACACTTTGTAGTACGCAATTCGAAACGACATCATCACATATGCTGCGGCATGGGCTTTCGGGAACATATATTTGATTTTTTGACAGCTTTGGATATACCAATCTGGCACATTATTTTGTCTCATCGCCTCGATATGTTCATCCGTCAAGCCTTTCCCTTTACGAACATTTTCCATAATCTTAAACGACATGAGCGGATCGACTTTTTTCTGAATCAGATAGTTCATAATATCGTCACGTGTGGAAATTACATCCTTGAGCGTCACGGTGTTGTTGCGAATAAGCTCCTGCGCATTGTTGAGCCATACATCCGTTCCGTGAGACAGTCCCGAAATTTGCAAAAGCTCTGCAAAAGTCGTCGGCTTGGTATCCATGAGCATCTGTCGCACGAATTTTGTTCCAAACTCTGGAATACCGAGCGTCCCTGTCTCGCACGAAATCGCCGAAAGATCGCAGCCAATCGGCTTGGATGAAGTGAAAATTCCCATCGTTTGCTTGTCATCAAATTTTACATCTGTCGCCTTCGTATCGGTAAAGTCCTCCAGCATTTTGATAATGGTCGGAACGTCGTGCCCGAGGATGTCGAGTTTGAGAATACGACCCGAGATCGAATGATAATCAAAATGTGTCGTGAGCACACCCGATTTCGCATCGTTGGCCGGATGTTGTATCGGTGTAAAATCGTAAATATCTTTGTAACTTGGCACGACCATAACGCCACCTGGATGCTGTCCAGTGGTTCTTTTTACGCCCGTGCTTTTTTCTTTGAGCCGAATACTTTCTGCGGTGTTGACTTTGATCTGGTAGTCTTCCATATATTTTTGGACAAATCCATACGCCGTCTTGTCTGCCACCGTACCGATCGTTCCCGCACGGAATACATAATCTTTTCCAAAAAGTTCTTCGGTGTATTTATGCGCTCTGGATTGATATTCGCCCGCAAAGTTGAGGTCGATGTCGGGTTCTTTGTCGCCTTTGAATCCAAGAAAAACTTCAAACGGAATGTCATGTCCTTCTTTTTGATATTCTGCGCCGCAGTTTGGACATTTTTTGTCTGGCAAATCCATTCCCGAAGCGATTTCTCCGTTTTCAAAAAACTCGCTGTACTTGCACTCTTTACAAATATAGTGCGGCGGAAGTGGATTTACCTCGGTGATGTCGCTCATTGTCGCTGCAAACGATGAACCAACCGAACCCCTTGAGCCAACGAGGTAGCCGTCCTCGATGGATTTTGTCACCAGTTTTTGGGCGATAATATACATCACTGCATAGCCATTCCCGATGATCGAATTGAGTTCGCGCTCTAGTCTTTTTTCAACCGTCTCAGGCAGAGGATCTCCGTAAATTCTTTTTGCTTTGGCATAACACATCTCACGAAGTTCTGTGTCCGAGCCCTCGATAATCGGTGGGTATGTTCCATCTGGAATTGGAATGATATGCTCAATCATATCGGCGATTTTGTTCGTATT
>JBHBDS010000104.1:0-3489 GCA_041784625.1 Filifactoraceae bacterium | reverse complement strand
TTTATTTTTGTACGCACGTTTGTATACGAGCAAATAATCGTATGGCTGAAAAGTATTGGTCATCGAGTCCCCAATCACCAGCGTCGGTCGCACAAAAGAGGTAATCACAAGCGCTGCCACCAAGGTAATCGCTGCAACCTTAACCCACTCAATCAGCTCTTTGATCAAATATTCCTTCTTCGATAATTTTTTTTCTGGTTCTTTTTCTGCAGATTTTTCTTCCGCTGCAGCTTTTTCTTCTCCTCCAGATTCTGCTTTGCTATCGATCGATTCGTCTAATGCTTCTTGTTCCAAAACTTCTTCTGTTTGAGTCACTTCTTCCGCTACGGTTTCTTTTTCAAATTTTTCTTCGTTCATTCTTCCCTCTCTATCTCATCGCTAATCGATTAGCTTTCCCATCATCAAATAATCATAAAACTCTCCATCGATAAAGAGCGCACGCCGATTGACGCCTTCCACCAAAAAGCCGAGCTTCTTGTAGAGTGCAATCGCTTTTTCATTATCCTTGCGCACCTGCAAATCAATTTTGGCGATCGTCTCCGTGCTCTGTGCATAGGCGATAAGCTGCTCCATCAATGCTTGTCCAAGCCCAATTCTTTGGTGAGATTCCAGTACCCCGATTCCAAGATTGGTGCAGTGATGCGTCCTCGCACGCCTTCCTCCTTCCAGATAGGCAAATCCCACTGGATGATTCTCATCATAAGCAACAAGAAAGATCGAATTGTCTGCTTGGTTGAGATTTTCAATATAGCGCTGCAAATTTTCTTCCTCAACACCAAAATCCTCTGAAGAAAATGGCAGCATATCGCTTTCGTCCGACTGCTGGGCAATCATCTGAAGAATTTTGTCATAATTATTACTGGGTCTTGTTATTTCGATTCGCCGATTGTTACAATTACAAATCATTTTGCACCTCGGATTTGATTTCTTCTCCAATCCATAGTATACTAGAAATTGAAGAGATATTCTAGACTAATATCAAAAGTGAGGTTCCCATGGAAAAAATAAAAGATTTTATATATGAAAAAAGTGATGTTTTCTTTGCCAGCTTAGTGATCGTGGCTGTAGTCGGCGTAGTTTTTTACAATCTTAGCGGTTGGATGGTGATCGATGGCGAATCAAGTCGTTATCATCAAGTTCCTGTGCACACAGCCTCTGCCGACTCCAATAAAAGCACAGAGGAAAACGCAGAAAACAACTCGCAAGAGAATGCGGACGATGCGCAAAACCCGAGCGATTCTACTACGACCGAATCATCGACAGACGCAGAAAAAACAACAGAAGCCCAAAGCAGCGAAAGCTCAACTGCTGCACAAAACACGACCGATCAAAAAACAACAGAAAACGCAACAAGTGATAATAACTCCACTGAGACAACTGCTCCTGCCCAAACGACAACTCCAGCGCAAAATCAAACCAATTCATCGACCACGCAGCCATCAACAACCAAGCCTGCGACAAATACAAATGCTGAGCGTAATATCACCATCGCAGCGGGAAGTTCAGCAAGCTCAATTGCAAGTGCGCTGAAAACACAGGGCATCATCACCGACTCGCAAGCGTTCTTGAACAAGATTGCTGAGATGAAAAAAGAAACCAAACTAAAAGCTGGAACATTCAAAATCCCAGCTGGTGCATCGATGGAAGATGTCATTAATATCCTTACGAAATAAGAATTATTAGAAATTGCTCAAAAACCGCCTAACGGCGGTTTTTGCGTATTTACTCTCCCTTATTTTCACTGACATACTGCTGAATTGCATCGCTAATATATTGCGAAACCCCTTCGCCAAACTGGTCGATGTTTTTGCGAAACTCTTCATTTTGTGCATAGCCCAGTCCGATATAGGAGAACACATCTAGCGAGCAATCGAAAGAATACTCACGAATATGCTCGTGAAGTTGTTTGGACAGTGCAACATTTTCTGCTGCCGTCGCTGGCAAATGGTTTTCTAGATTTTCTGCAAAAGCAAAAAATATTCGATTGAATCCATCCGTCAATTCTTGCTCTTTGCCCTTCTGCCTTGCGATGGACTCTTCGACAACTTCTCGCCCGTACAATTCTTTCGCTTGCTCGGTATATTTATCATTTTCTTGATAGGTGAAACCCTTGAATTTTTCTTTTGTTGACATCTCAACGCTCCTTTCTGCGGAATCAATTGTTTTTTCCAAAGTGTTTATCAGCGTCAGGAGTTTTTTCTTTTCCTTTTTCATCAGTTCAAGCTGCGACTTGAGATGAACCAAAATATCCTTTTCGTTTTTTCCAATCAGCTCACGGATCTGCCCCAGTGAAAAGCCAAGATATTTGTAAAACAAAATCGTCTGCAACAAGGACATATCTTCTTCGGAATAATAGCGGTAGCCGTTTTCGCTTTTTTGCGGTGACAAAATTCCAATCTCGTCATAATGATGTAAAGTGCGCACCGATACACCAGAAATTTCACTCACTTGCTTGATATGATACATATTTACCTCCTGACGATTTCAGTATAAACTATTACGTTACGTTAGAGTCAATGTTTTTTTGAAAAAATCATTCAAAAAAATTTTTCCCAAAAAAATCCCCCTATCATTTCCGTACGATAGAGGAATTTTGTTTGTTATCTCAATTATTTTATTGACGTTCCGATGTTCATCACCAATCGCCACTCTGGCGCTGGCCCGTCATCGCCCCAATATTCGTCAAGTGTGATGATTTTTCCATCCTTGATTCGGATAAAAGAAGTCGCATGAACTGAGATGTCCTTTTCCTTACTAAACACCCTTGCGACCGTGATAATTACATCATCAATTCGCTCCACACGTTCCAGCTCCATATCCCAAACTCCAGGATACTCGCAATTTGCTCGGATGTATTCTTCAAGTAAAAATTGTTCATTGGTGTTATGCCAGCGAATGATAGCATCTGGCAGAAATAATTCTCTTAGTCTCTCTGCGTTTTGCGATGCAACTGCCTCCCAAAATTGTTGAATGTCCATTTACTTCTCCAGCATTTTCCAAAAAGTTTCTTCATCAATCACCGCGATGCCGAGTTTGTTTGCCTTATCAAGTTTTGAGCCAGCCTCTTCGCCTGCAAGTACGTAAGAAGTATTTTTGCTGACAGAGCCGATTACTTCGCCGCCATTTTTTTCAATCAGCGCAGCAGCTTCGTTGCGCTTGAGCGTCGGCAATGTGCCTGTTAGCACAAATTTGAGCCCAGCAAAAAGTTGCGAGTCAGCATCTGCTTTTTCGCTACTCATATTGACTCCTGCCATGCGAAGTTCTTCGATCAGATGTCTGTTCTCTTCGTTGGCAAAAAATTCCAAAATGCTATTTGCCATTCGCTCGCCAAAGTCAGAAATAGAAACAAGCTCGTCGTAGCTAGCTCCCATCAGTCTGTCCATTGAGCCAAAAGTTTTTTGCAGCGATTTTGTCGCTTTTTCGCCAATAAAATCGATGCTCAGTCCAAAAATCAGCCGGTATAGTTCTTGCGATTTGGATTTTTCGATC
>JBHBDS010000103.1:0-37983 GCA_041784625.1 Filifactoraceae bacterium | reverse complement strand
TTATCCTGATGGGTTTTGGGATGTCTTTTTCGGCTGTGACCAAGACAGGTGCGGAATCATTATGGATTACGCTGGTTACCATCACAGTTTCGTTTGCGACGGCACTTTTGGTTGGCAAATGGCTGGGGCTTTCGGGAAATCTTCGTATTCTCGTTGGTTTTGGGACAGCGATTTGTGGCGGCTCAGCCATTGCAGCAGCGGCACCGATTGTCGAGGCAGATGAAAATGAAATTGCTATATCAATTTCAACCATCTTTTTGTTTAATATTGTTGCAGTTTTTTTGTTCCCTTTTTTAGGAAATTGGATGGGGATGAGCGATGCGATGTTCGGACTTTGGGCGGGCACAGCAATCAACGACACATCTTCTGTTGTGGCAGCTGGGTATAGTTTTTCCAATGAAGCAGGAGATATTGCAACGATCGTAAAGTTAACTCGAGCACTGATGATCGTACCAGGTTGCTTGATTATGGCTGCGATTCGAATGTATCAAAATAAAAGAAGTGAGAAAAAAGTCTCCTTTGCAAAAATATTTCCCTGGTTTATACTATGGTTTCTACTTGCATCGGTATCAAGCACGATTGGAATTTTTCCAGCAGCATGGATTCCTTTTACAAAAACAATTTCAAAATGGCTCATGGCGATGGCTTTGTTTGGGATTGGTAGTCAAGTATCGATTCGCAGTTTTGCAAATGCAGGGATCAAACCGATTGCAACAGGGATGATTGCATGGTTTATGGTCGCTGTGAGCAGCCTCATTATGCAGAACTTGCTTTATTAGATATTCCAAGAATTTTTGGAGAAACCTATCCCGCAAGCATAGTAAAGTTTTTTTGTTAAGAGAGAAAAGACATAAAGTTTCGTGGATCGTCTATTTTGTGGACATAAATGGTATCTGCTTGAATAAATATGAATCAAAGAAACAGCCACGGACTATTGAAAAATGACGAACAAGCGAAGTTCCATAATGAATTTACAAAGAGAGGCAAGTATGGAAAAAATTATTCGACTATCGACCAACATTGACGATATGACAGCTGAGGAATTGGGATATGCGATGGAACAGTTGATAAACGCTGGGGCATTGGATGTGTATTTTGTGCCGATTGTGATGAAAAAAAACCGTCCTGCCACAGAGCTTTGTGTCCTAACAACCATCGAACAAGAAGAAAAATTGGTCGAATTGATTTTTCTGCATACAACAACCTTGGGGCTTCGAAGTGAAGAAATTCAGCGATATTCTCTTCAGCGAGCAACAAAAATTTTTTCAACGCCATATGGGGAGATTCGAGTGAAAGTTGCTGAAGGATATGGCGTAACAAAATATAAAATAGAACACGAGGATCTCGCACGAATTGCAAGAGAACAAAAAAAATCAATCTCAGAAATAAAATCGAGTTTAGAAAAGTTTATCGAATTGTAATGAATTTTACACTTTCGTTGACCGCAAGCGAAGGGATTACTTGAAACGAGTAAAATAATTGCGAGGCAAGAATTTTGCCTCGCAAGAGTATATCAATTGACACAATTGGAAGTCACTATTTAGGTGACTTTTTTTTTCGCTGTTTTTTCTTTGCGGCAACATAGGCTGCTTGGATAGAAAACATCAATTCATCCATATCATTTTCGGTAATTTCTCCGCCCGAAAATAATACTTCGACCTCCTCGATGATTTTGTGGACATCGCTACCCTCTTCTCGGAGCAGATAATCTGTCTTAACGTCCAAAATATCTGCCAAGCGACGAAACGATTCAATGCTTCGTGGTCTCGAGGCATTGTTTTCATACGACGAAATAACTCTTCTTGTAACACCAAAAAGAGTGGCAAGTTCCGCTTGAGTCAGATTTTTTTCTTTTCTTTTTTGTTTTATTTTTTCGCCAAAATTCATACAAAGCCTCCTTTGGGAAGTTTAACTACTCATAGTTTATCGAAAACTACACATTCTGTCAAGCGTTCATTACATATATCCAAGAGCTTCTTCAACGCTCATCCAAAAGTGAATTCCGTGCGATGAATCGAGCCATCGATCATCATTGTAGGAATCGGCAACCATCATTTCTCCAAGCTTATACACAAAGTTTTCGTCTACAAATGATGTCGCCTCTGTATAAAATCCTTCTCCGTCCAAATCGGTAATTGCGACGACCTTTGCTTTATTGCATCGGCAGGCATTTGTGGTCGAAGAACATCTTTTGGCATCCTTTGGAATGAGAAGAGTCACGAGTCGATTGTTAAAACATTTTTTGTAGCCCAAAAAATAACCTTGCTCTGGGCAATATTGTCGAAAAAACTTTGTGCGCTCGGTATGATTAAGATTATCGAGCATCGCACCCCAAAGAATAGAACCATAAAAATTCGTCCCATCGCAGTTTGCGCTCGAAAGATCGCAGCCACGCAGGTCTGCAATAAATAAGTTGCAATCCACAAGATTGGCATGGGATAGATCGCAATTCACAAATTTCGTATGAGAAAGATTGCTTTGGCAAAAATTTGCTCGTGCAAAATCCACCTGTTGAAACTCACTCCAAGCAAAATCAATGCCTCTTAAATCCATCTTACTCATATCTTCATTTTCTATCAAAATATGAGTCAGAGAAATCGGTATAGCAGAAGGATGCAGTTTCTTTTCGTCTATGATCTGCTGCAGCATCTCTTTGGAAATTTTTTTCATAGGACACCCCCTATTTCTGGGACCAGAAAACTTGACGCTGGATTGCGAGCGCAAAGTGATCGGAATGAACACTGGCACTACATGATATGATCAATATGCGAGCCTTCTCTGCCTTTGTAGCAAAATGCGAGCATGGTCAGGTCATCTTTTTGCTCTCCTTCGTCTTCGAATGCAAAAATTTCTCCTCGAACTGCCGTTACAAAATCTTCCATATTGTTATATTTTTTGATGTTTCGATCGAGTGATTCGACCAACTTGATTTCGCCGTATGCTTCTCCAGCGCGCTCGGCATCGAGTACACCATCGGTGTAGAGGAAGATCACATCTCCTTCTTCTAGCAAAAGAGTCGTTTGTTTGTACTTGGTATCTTCAAAAGTAGCAAGAGGTTTATTTTGGTTGAGTGTTAGTGGGCCAAATCCGCCCTCTTTACGACGAATCATCGCTGGCGGATGTCCAGCCGACACATAAGTTAGCTCACCAGTCTCAAAATTGATTTGTCCAATCCATCCAGTAATAAACATACGGTCGTTACCGCTCTCAAGTAGTTTGTTATTCGCAATTTCGAATACTCGGTGTGGAGCGTTGCCGTCGGTTGTTCGGTGCTTGATGAGCTCTTTAGTTGTTGTCATAAAAAGTGCAGCAGGGATTCCCTTTCCTGATACGTCGCCTATAACGATATTGAGCAGGTTTCCTTTGACTTCGTAAAAATCGTAGAAATCGCCACCGACTTCTTTGGCAGAGTTCATCATAGCAAATAATTCAATTTCAGAGCCGAGTTGTTTGTTTTTTGGAAGCAACGAATGCTGGATCTCTCTTGCAACACGAAGTTCTGCGCCCATTTTTTCTTTTTCCGCAATATTCTTTTTGATGTTCACCACATAACTCTTGATATCGCTCGCCATCTTGGACACCGATTGAGCGAGTTTTCCAATCTCATCATGGGTGTTGGCAAAAGTGAAAGTTGGCAACTCTTCATAGTTCGATAACGCAAAGGACTGCGCATTGAGTGTAATGGACTCTAGCGGCTCAACCACATTTCGGTTGACATACGAAACATACCATGTGGTAATTACACTCGAAAGAATCAAAATCGAAAGAATTGTTTCAAACACATAGCGCACCAATCCTTTTTTCATGTCGCTTAACCCAATCACTGTACGGATGCTACCCACCTTGTTTCCTTGTTGATCAAAAACTGGAACGCTCACACCGATGGCTCCACGTTTATCCTGCAAGATGGAATATTCTTCGCCTTGCGAATTTTGTGTTGGAGTTTCGCTTGGCAAGCCAACGACGGAGCTGGAACTTTCGCCGTCTTTTATGTATATGAATCGGACTCGATTACTCTCCAAACCTGTGAGGCTGATATACCATACGTCGAGTTCTTTCCACAACGGTTTGAGCGTCGTTGTAATAACGGGTGGAGGTTGATGTGCTTCCCCTTTTAGATAAATATCCATCACATCCCCACGAACTTGTGATGCAATGATACGGCTGATGGTATACGCTCGCTCTTTGTATTGTTTCTCAAAACTAGTCTTGAACTCAGAGTATCCAATGGATGAAGCAGCAATAGAAAGAAGCGTTGCAAACAGAATTAATCCCCATCGATACTTGTATCGAATATTGTTTTGTATCTTAAAATTTGTATTCCTCATTGATCTCCTCCCTCAAAAAAGATCTTACATTTATTATAATTTTTTTCAAGTTAATTTTCAAGGAATATTATCCAACTGTTGGGAAGGGAGTAGTTTTTTTGGAAATAGAGAAGCTTTTGCTCAAGGATTTTGTCGGCTCTGATCAATAACTACTCTTTTGTCAAAACGTTCATTTATGATATACTGATGGGGAAGGAGAGTGATTATGAACGAAGTATACAAAAATATTTACACAGGAGAAATTGTTTTGCCGAAATCTCCGCTCAAAGCACTCAACTCCTATATCATTGTTGGAGATGATCGGGCATTGATTGTGGATACGGGATTTGATCACCCAGAAAGTGAAGCGGCTTTTTTTGCAGAGATTGAGTCGCTGGGACTCAAAAACCGACCTATCGATTTGTACTTGACGCATTTGCATGCCGACCACACAGGACTTGCATCCAAATTTCAGCAAAAATTCGGAGGAAAGGTATATTGCAGCGCTATTGATGCGGACTATATCGATGCGATGACGCATAAAGATTATTTTGCATCCCATTTGTATCCAGCAGAATTTTATGGGCTTCATGATGAGGGCGATTTCTTTTCAAATCATCCAGCGGTACTTTATTGCGCAAAAGGCGAGATATCTTATACGATCGTGAAAGAGGGGGATGAAATCCGAGTAGGAGAATATAATTTCCAAGTGCTTGATGTGCCTGGACATACGCCAAACCATACGGCGCTCTATGAAAAGAATCATCAATTGCTTTTTTCGGGAGACCATATTTTGGATGACATTACACCCAATATTAGTTTTTGGCGATTTGAGCATGGAGATAGTCTAGGAATTTTTTTAGATAGCTTACAAAAAATCTATGATTTACCTGTAAAAATGGTCTTCCCGTCTCATCGAAGGTTGATAACGGACCATCGTAAACGCATCGACGAGCTTCGACAACATCACCAAGAGCGTCTCGATGATGTGATGAATATTCTTTCTACAGGGGAGAAAATGACGGTCGCAGAAGTTGCTTCAAAAATGCATTGGGATTTTCGAGCAAAGGATTTTTCTCATTTTCCGCCAGCACAGCAATGGTTTGCAAGTGGAGAAGCAATGTCACACCTAGAACATCTTCGCTCAAAAGGCTTGGTAAAGATGGATATGGTCGATGAGAATACACCGATTCGATATTACAAACCATAATCCTCTTTATATCTATCAAGGCAATACATGAGAATTTCATGTTCCATCGAGAGGAAACGAATTTATAAACAAAGAAGAAAGGGTGTATTTTGGATGTTTCCGCATTAGGAAGCGCCAAGCGAAAACAATAAAAACTTTGAAATAACAAAATGTGATGAGTCAAAAAGTCTCATCACATTTTGTTTGGGTATATATTAAATAACGGACCGTGCAAATAAAACAGATATCTTCAGAGTTTACGATTTATTTCTTGAAATGATTCATGTAACAAAAATTACGATATTTCACTTTCTTTAAGAGAAATAATATTTTTTGTCCAATAATGGAACCGTTGTTTTTATTTAGCAAAAACTTATAAAATATCTTGACACTATTATACCAAGAGGGTCAAGATTTTGGCAATATCGAATTTGCAGATTTTGTACTTTTTAACAAATTGATTTTTTGTTTAGTTTTTGTTCTTTAGTGAAGATGATTAAATAGTTGCAAACAAAATTCGATGAGCTCTATGACCCATCGAATTTTGTTTGAGAAAGGTTTGAAGTATTTTTCTAGATTTCTAGCTATTAATTGAATTCATTATTTTCCTTGTACCGCGATTTGTACATCGTAGTAATACCAATCTGTTGGCTTCACATCTTTGAAAGTCACAGGATTGCTTACGCTCATACCACTTTTTCCAAGTAGCTTATTAACGACGACGAGTAACTCAGCACGTGTTACTTCCTTGTTTGGTTGGAATGTACCGTCTTTGTAACCTACCATTAATCCCTTGGAAGCTACTAGCCCAATCGCATCACCCATCGTATTTTGGTTCACATCGACAAAGTATGCTGGTCGATCAAACTCTGAAATATCTTCTCGAATAAATGCATACAAGATTTGTGCGACCTCACCACGAGTAGCGTTGTTTTTCGGATAGAACTTGCCGTCGTTTTTTAGCGGCATAATATTTCCAGTCACTAATGCGGAGATGGAAGGATATGCCCAAGAGTCCGCCTTTACATCCGACACATAGCCGCCTAGCCCAAATGTCTCTTGGTATTCCGCTGCGAGCAGTTTGTGGAAAATTGCTGCAACCTCTTCGCGTTTTACAGGAGTCTTTGGCTTCAGAGTTCCATCTGGATATCCACCTACGAGCTTGATATTTCGTTCGGATGCAATCATTGAGGATTTGAATGTTGGAACGGTTATTGGAGCAGTAGTTCCCTGGTTTGTCGTGGTATGATTTGATGGATTCGTCGGTGTGACAGGATTTTGTGGAGTAGTAGTTCCTTGTGTATTTGGATAAGTTTGACTGTCAGTGGCTGGCTTATAATCTTTTTCATACACGATTTGCATCGTTCCACGTTTTTTGCTGTCAAATGTCAACTTTCCTGAACTCGGGTTAAAGCTGTGGAATTTGAAGGTTTTGATGTCTCGCATATAGTCGTTTGCATCAAGAACTTCGCCATGTTTGCCCTTAATTGTAATAGTCGTCATAATATTGTGACCCTCGACTGACTTGAAATCGATGTAAATATATGCTTCGCCACCTTGTGTGTTTCCGCTCGTATTTCCGCTCGTATTATCGTTCGAGTTGCTTCCGCTAGCATATGCATCTCGGTAATAAATCGATACCGTATCATTTGCAACAAAGGTACTAGCGCTTGAATAATCAAATTCAATTCCTCGCCCAGAACGAATATAGCTTTGGGTCTCGTAAACTTCCCCAGGGTACATTTGAACCGTCTCGGTATCACGATTGCCGCTAGGGTAGATGTGAATAATGGTTGCACTTTCATGCATAGAGTAAGCAAATGCCCTGTCCAAGCTAACAAAACTTATTAGGACGGAAAGCATCAACATACTGAAAATCGTTTTTGTCAAAATTTGCTTCATAGTTCCCCCTTTTGCTTTCTAAAATTTCACCTTTCTAACATTATAATAAGAGGATGGGTATTTTTCTATAGGCCAAAAAGACCATTTTTCATAGCAATGAGTTAGACATAAAAAAAGACAGCCCTATGACTGTCTAATTTTCTTGACTTATCGATCCCATTTTTCGATGAGCTCCTCAATTTCTTGGGTAAACTGTCTGAGATCACGGTTTGCGCCGCCCTTGTTATGCTGAACAGCACGCTCGAGATTTTTGAGCGCTTTTTGCAAATTGCCGTAAGGAGAATCCTCCTCGGTGACTTCTCTGCGCTGTGGTTTTTCCATCACGATTCCCTCGCTGATGAGCGAGCCGTCGAACAAACTATGCGTCTGTGTGTAAAGTGGCACGCTGACCTCAGTTTGATAACGCTCTTTGAGATTTTCGCCAAATTTTACAACAACATCATCTTCGCCGTGCACGACAAAAATATGCTGCGGCACGGGATGAAATGCGTCGAGCCATCGGATGAGTCCATCTTTGTCCGCATGACCAGAGATTCCCTGTAGTGGTACAATTTCGGCACGGACAGTAACTTCCTCGCCAAACAACTTGATCATCGGAGCGCCTTCTAATATGGCACGCCCTGTCGTCCCGTGTGCTTGGTATCCAACGAATACGATGGTGGACTCTGGACGCCAAAGATTATGCTTGAGGTGATGCTTAATCCGTCCGGCTTCTGCCATACCAGATGCAGAGATAATCACTTTTGGGTTGCTAAGAAAATTGATCATGCGTGATTCATCCGCTGAGACCGACAGATGCAGCCCATCAAAAGCAATCGGGTTGATGCCTCGATTGATCAAATCCATCGCTTCTTCATCATAATTATCAAATTTATTTTCATCAAAAATTTTTGTCGCCTCGCTTGCAAGTGGGGAGTCCACGTAGACATCAAAAATGCCGTGACCTTTCACGAGATTTTGTTCCTTGATTCTACGGATATGATAGAGCAATTCTTGTGTTCTTCCAACGGCGAAAGATGGAATAACCACATTACCTCCACGATCAAATGTTCTTTGAATTACCTTCGCAAGTTCGACTGCATAATCAGGTGGACGGTTGTGAATTCGATCGCCATAGGTGGATTCTATGACGACAAAATCTGCCTCTTGGACAAAAGATGGATCTTTAATCAGAGGCATATTAATATTGCCGATGTCGCCAGAGAATACAATTTTTTTGGTGATGCCGCCTTGGGTCGCCCATACTTCGATGCAGGACGAACCGAGAAGATGTCCAATGTCACGGAATCGAATCTGAATCCCTTCGTCGATGTCCAAAATCTGGTTGTACGGACAAGGCTCCAATCGGGAAATAATATGTTCCGCATCCGCCATAGTGTACAGGGGCTCTCGAAGTCCTTTGCCCGAACGCTTTCCTTTTCTCGATCGCCACTCGGCTTCAAACTCTTGAATATGTGCCGAATCACGAAGCATAATATTACACAAATCTTCGGTCGCAGCGGTGCAGAACACTTTTCCCTCGAAGCCAAATTTTGACAAAAGAGGAAGTCGTCCTGAGTGGTCGATGTGTGCATGCGTCAAAAATACATAGTCGATTTCATTGGGGGCAAAAGGAAATGGCTCGTCGTTGTTTGCATCCATTCCCTGCTGCAATCCGCAGTCCACCAGAATTTTTTTGCCGCTGATTTCCAAATAATGGCAGCTGCCTGTGACTGAGCGAGCTGCTCCGTAAAAGCTAATCTTCATAAATTCCCTCGTTTTAGCATAGTATAAAGAATTTTTTTGGGTTGATTTTTTCTCGAGACAAGATGTATTCGAATATGGTCAAGAGAAAAGGGATGCATAATCCATTTATTATAAAAATCCAATGAATTGCTCCATCGAAAATCACCCATCTCAAGCATAGCACAAAAAATTGATTTTTCGAATAAGAAATTTTTTGACAAGAAATCAAATTGCAAGAAAAAAATAAGAACCTTTCCTAATAAAGTGTTGCAAAAAGAGGGGGTAAATGGTAGTATGATTTTATACAAACAATCGTTTTCGGGAGGGAAAAATGAAACCACAAATCAATAATAAAGTATCGATTATTGGAGTACCGCTGGATCTTGGAGCGAGCCTTAGGGGCTCTAACCTTGGAGTGGATGCGGTGCGTTATGCTGGACTGCAAAAAAGGCTCGAGAGAATTGGTTACGAGGTGCGTGACGAAGGAGATATCGAAGTTCGTCGCAACGAAGCAGTGACGGAGAATCCAAAACTCAAAAATATGAATGTCATTGTGGATGTGAACCAAAAACTTTGCGACAAAGTGGATGAAGTGATGAAAGAAGGACGTTTTCCTTTGGTAGTTGGCGGAGATCATTCCATTGCCATTGGAACAATCAAAGGGGTACTGCACAATGTCAGAAATCTTGGCGTCATTTGGTTTGATGCGCATGGTGACATCAATACGGATGAGACGACACCATCTGGAAATATTCACGGAATGCCAGTTGCTTCATTGCTCGGATTGGGTGCAAAAGAGCTTTTGTCCATCGGTGGTGAAGAATACAAACTCGACAAGAGCAAATTTGTTTACATTGGTTCACGCGACTTGGACGAAGAAGAACGTATTGCAATGAAAGAACTCGGAATGCATGTATTCACAATCCACGAAATTGACCGCCTTGGAATTACCGCAGTAATGGAAGAGGCGATTCGAATTGCATCCAATGCGACGGATGGAATCCACGTGAGCTTTGATATGGACGTAATGGATCCAGTGGATGCGCCAGGCACAGGAACCAAAGTTCCAGGTGGAATCGACTATCGTGAGTCCAACCTTGCGCTAGAACTGATTGCACGCACTGGAAAATTGGTGAGCGTTGAATTTGTAGAAGTAAATCCACTTCTAGACCACGAAAACAAAACAGCAAAAACAGCAGTTGTATTAGCAGGCTCTTTGCTAGGAGAGTGGCCAATTTAGTAAGCATAAAGAGCATTGGGAAACTGATGCTCTTTTTTTACCAAAGATAGTAATTTATTTTGGAGAGGAAGGAATATGTTTACAAATCAAGAGATTGCAGCAGCGATGAAAATAAAACTCGACTCTGTACTGCCAGAGTATCCAAAATTTGAAGAGGGAATCCGTCGTGCGCCAAAGCGTGAGGCAGATTTGACCCAAGATGAAGTTGAAACCGCGCTCAAAAATGCGCTTCGCTACATACCAGAGGAACACCATGCGCAGATGGCGGAGGAATTTTTGCAGGAGTTGATGGAGCATGGGCGCATCTACGGCTACCGTTTCCGCCCGAATGAGCGCATCTATGGGAAACCAATTGATGAGTACAAAGGACGCTGCACAGAGGGTAAAGCGTTTCAAGTGATGATCGACAACAATCTTTCTTTTGAAATTGCACTTTATCCCTATGAACTTGTAACCTATGGCGAAACAGGACAAGTGTTCCAAAACTGGATGCAGTACCAAATTGTAAAAAAATATCTTGAAATATTAACAGAAGATCAGACGCTCGTGCTGTATTCGGGCCATCCAGTGGGACTGTTCCACTCCAGACCAGAATCGCCGAGAGTGATTATCACCAATGGATTAATGATTGGGATGTTTGATAACCTCGACAATTTCAACCGTGCGGCAGCGATGGGCGTTGCAAATTACGGACAAATGACGGCGGGCGGATGGATGTACATCGGACCACAGGGCATCGTGCACGGGACGTACAACACATTGCTCAACGCTGGACGACTCAAATTAGGGATTCCAGACGATGGCAATTTATCGGGCAAACTGTTTGTCAGCTCGGGGCTAGGCGGAATGTCAGGCGCTCAAGGAAAGGCTTGCGTAATCGCTGGCGGCGTCGGAATCATCGCCGAAGTGGATGAATCTCGAATCATTACTAGACACACGCAAGGCTGGGTGGACGAGGTTGCACGCACAGAGGAAGAAGCTTTTGCCATTGCAAAAAAATATATGGAGCAAAAACAGCCTCGAGCGATTGCATACCTTGGCAATGTTGTCGATCTGCTCGATTATGCGCTCAAAAACAACATCCATATCGACTTGCTTTCCGACCAAACCTCTTGCCATGAGCCATACACTGGCGGATATTGCCCACGAGGAATCACTTTTGCAGAGCGCACAAGACTGCTCGGAGAAGATATGGAAACTTTCCGCCAATTAGTGGACAAAACACTCAAAGAACATTATGAGATTATCAAGTTGTTGGTCGAAAGAGGAACTTACTTCTTCGACTATGGCAATGCGTTTATGAAGGCGATTTTTGACGCAGGCGTGAAGGAAATTTCCGTCAATGGAGAGAATGACCGTCATGGATTCATCTGGCCTTCTTATGTGGAGGACATCCTTGGACCGAGATTATTTGATTTTGGCTATGGACCATTCCGCTGGGTATGTCTATCGGGCAAAGACGAGGATCTACGCACGACCGACCAAGCAGCGATGGAAATAATCGATCCAAACCGCCGATACCAAGATCGAGACAACTGGGTGTGGATTCGAGACGCCGAAAAGAACAAGATGGTTGTTGGAACAAAAGCGAGAATCCTTTACACCGATGCGCTTGGCAGAAGAGATATTGCGCTCAAATTCAACGAGCTTGTTCGCCGTGGAGTGATTGGGCCAGTGATGCTCGGACGAGACCACCACGATACAGGTGGAACGGACTCTACTTTTAGAGAAACATCCAACATAAAAGACGGAAGTAATATCATGGCAGATCAGGCGACCCAAATCTTTGCTGGAAATGCGGCACGTGGAATGAGTTTGATCGCACTACACAACGGTGGTGGCGTAGGAATTGGAAAATCCATCAACGGTGGCTTCGGGCTCGTGCTAGACGGCTCGCATCGCATCGATGAAGTCATCAAGTCTGCAATGCCATGGGACGTGATGGGTGGCGTAGCAAGACGCTCTTGGGCACGCAACGAAAATGCGATTGCAACCTGCGTCGAGTACAACGAAATTATGGACGGACAAGATCATATTACATTGCCATATATTCCGACCGATGAGATCATCCAAAATACAATGAAAAAGCATTACAAATAGAGAAAAGAATTTAAGAAGTGGTGTTATCAAACGAGAGATTCCTCGTAAAGTAGCACCACTTTTTATGATTCTTTTATGCCACAGATTTGACAGGATAATAAAAAAACTTCCTATCAACGAAAAAATAGCGATAAAAATAATTTCTATTATTCCCATAAAATATTTGAATGGTACAAAGGCTGAAATTGCGGGGTTAGGAATACCTTTTCAATTGCTGCTATGTTACACTTAGAGCAAGGAGGATGGACACATGGTTTACTTAGGAATCGACATCGGTTCGACGGCGGCAAAGGTGGTGCTTTTGGATGAGCAGGGCGAAGTTTTACACAAGGATTTTTCGCCAACAGGATTCAACAGCAATCAAAAAGCCCTTGGCATCAAAGAAGAAATTCTTGCGCTCGGTTACGCTGAGGACAATCTCAAGGTCGTAGCAACTGGCTACGGAAGAGTATCTGTTCCGTATGCGGACAAGAAAGTGACAGAAATCAGTTGTCACGCAAAGGGTGCGAGCGTGCTGTTTGGCTCGGAGGATGCGTGTATCATTGACATCGGAGGACAGGATACAAAAGTGATTCGCATCCAAGATGGCAAGGTGCTCGACTTTTTGATGAATGACAAATGCTCAGCAGGCACAGGACAATTTTTGACGATCATGGCAGATACGCTAGAACTTTCGTTGCAAGAACTTTGCGAAGTTGCTAGAAAAGGAGCAGATACGCAAATCAGTTCGATGTGTACGGTGTTTGCGCAGTCCGAAGTGGTTAGCTTAATCGGGCAGGGAGAGTCAAAAGAAAATATCGCCTACGCCATCATCGATTCACTCGGGAACAAGGTCAAATCGCTTGCGTCCAAGATGACCAGCGATGCGGAGGTGATTTATCTCACGGGCGGACTTTGCGAACTGGACTATGTGATCGAAACTCTATCAAGGCTAATGGAGAAGGAAATCAGAACCCTTCCCGATGCAAGATTTGCGGGTGCGCTTGGCGCAGCACTTTTTGCAAGAGAACTAAGGTAAAAAGAATGTTATGTTAGGAGGAACTATGGCTTACACTTTACCAGAAAAATTTGAACAATTCGCTGAAGCGAGACGAAACGGCTTTTTGAAAGTAAAAGGAATCAAAGAAGAAGGAAAATCGGTCGTTGGGATTTTCTGTACTTTTACACCAGTAGAGATTATCGAGGCATCGGGCGCTGTTTGCGTGAGTCTTTGCGGAACAGCAAATGATCCAATCGTTGATGCAGAAAAAGATTTGCCGAAAAATCTTTGTCCGCTTATCAAATCCAGCTACGGCTTTGCAATCACAGATGCTTGCCCATATACATACTTCTCTGACCTCATCGTTGGGGAGACCACTTGCGATGGCAAAAAGAAAATGTACGAACACCTTGGAACAATCAAAAATGTCCATGTAATGGATCTTCCGCAAAGTATCACAAGACCATACACCAAAGATATCTGGGAGCAAGAAGGCTTGATTCTAAAACAAAAATTGGAAGAAGTAACGGGCGTGACTATCACGGACGAAATGCTCCGAGCAACAGCGAAAGATCGTAATGAATATCGTGCGCTTCTAATGAAGTTCCTCGAGCTAGGAAAAATGGATCCGCCACCGCTTACTGGAAAAGAATTTGCAACCGTGCTCAACGGAATCCAATTCGAATTCACACATGCAGATCGCATGAAAAAACTGCAAGATGTGATTGATTCAGCACTTGCAAACTATGAAAAAGGCGAAAGACCAGTTTCGGCAGATGCAAAAAGAATCCTTGTCACAGGATGTCCAATGGGCGGTGTCATTGACAAAGTTCTTGGAATGATTGACGAAGAAGGCGGCGTTGTGGTTTGCCAAGAAAATTGCGGCGGTATGAAAAATGCATACCAAATGGTTGATTTGGAATCCGATAACATTATGCGTGCAATTACGGATCGCTACCTAGACATCGGATGCTCCGTAATGACGCCAAACAGCATTCGTATGGATCTAACCAAAAAACTGGTTGAGGAATACAAAATTGACGGTGTGGTAGACATCGTGCTACAGGCTTGCCACACTTATAATGTGGAGACCAAAGATATGAAAGAACTCTGCAAAGAAATTGGGCTTCCATATATTTCGATCGAAACCGATTTTAGTCAATCCGACGCAGGACAACTTCGTACAAGACTTGGCGCATTCATCGAAATGCTATAATAATTAACACAAAAAACTCAGCGCAAGGGCTGAGTTTTTTGCTGATGTTACGATGTATGATATTTTGTAAAGAAGACGAAGTGATTATGCAAAGATTTTGCAAATAAATCTAGTCATCGTTGCTGATTGTTAATTTCTACTCACATAATACCGTTTTGTCTTGAATATGTCAATAAAAATAATAAATATATTTTCGAATCAAAAATCACAAAGTGAAAAACTTGGGTTGGAAGGATAAAGAAATTTGTTTATTTTTCTACGTCGTTGATTTTACACCAATTGTAATAGGAGCCTTGATAGCTTTTTACATTTTCGTATCCGCAAGCCTCAAAAACCAGCTGCATAAATGCCGAGCGAATTCCTCCCGTGCAGTATACCACGATGGAGTCCTCCTTGGATAATCCTTTGGATTCAAAATAATTTTGGAGGATTGGAGCTGATTTGATTCGAAAATCCTCGCCAAACATTTCGCCAAAAGGAATATTGATAGCACTTGGGATATGTCCGCCAACTGCTTCGCCAAATTTTACTGCGCCGTCATACTCATCCTTTTCTCTGGTATCGACGAGTTTGTATTGGAATCGATCTTTGGTGAGTTGTGCCGTATCAATGATATAGGTTTCATCGAGTTCTGATAGCTCTACAGAAACAGGCTTTGGTGGTGAAGTTGTATTGGTTAGTGTGACTCTATGTTTTGCGATGGACTGGATGCCGCCGTTTACTAGACATAAGTGCTTGTATCCGACAGCTCTGAGTTGCCAGAGAATACGACCGTCCTCGCCCCATGCCTCTTGTGCACCCGAAAAAATAATCAACTCCTTATTTTTGTCTAGCCCAAATTGTCCGAGTTTTTGGGATAAAAATTCAAGCGGGGGAATATGTCCCCAGCCTTCTTCGCCTAGTTCAATTTGTTCATCGGTCAAATCTCGCCAGTCGATGACGATGGCATTTGGTAGTGTGCCGCTTTTGTACGCATCAGCACCTCTCGCATCAACAAACAGTACATCGGGTGAGTTTAATTTTTCTACTGCATAATCAGCTTCAACAAAAAAATTCATAGAGCCTCCAAGATTGATTCAATTTCATATTGGATATTCGGGGTTGAATATCTTTATTGTTTCAACATTACGATAAGAGAATAATTGCTATGATGGATTTGAGATCGTGTTGCAAACTAAAAAGCCTGCAAAAGTACTAGGTGCTGTTGTCGATCCGAAGAACAATTTACTGGCGGATTATTTGTACTCGATGCGACGTACTTGGAATGAATTTCTCGAGAATATCTTTAGTTGCAATCTTCATATATCCTGTGGTGGTACCATCGCTGCAGCCGTACCATTCGTCATCTACTACATCTTGGTCGAGCACGATTTGCACATCTTTCGCAGAGTCAAGCAATGCGCTAAATATTGTTGCAGCGCCAATTTTTGTGCCGAGAAGTTCTTCCATTTTCTCAAGCGGAGCAAAAGAGACTCTCGCAATATTCATCGCATCGCTAAATGCCTTCGATTGAAATGCTTTGTCTCCTCTTGTGACAAAAAGATAAAATGCTGTCTGTTGTCGATTGCTAAGAAACAAGGTTTTGACCATATTCATATCGAGTTTTTCGTTGATGGCGATGCAATCCTCCATCGTGATGACCTCGCTGGTGTCTACACGTTCGTATTTTATCTCTAGCTCCGATAGTTTTTTGTACACCATCTCTTGCAATGGTGTTTTGAACTCCGCTGGTGCAGTAGTGAATTTCTCGCTTACTTGTATCAACGTTCTTATCCTTTCATACTTTGGAAAATGGATAACACAAAAAATAAATTGACGACCATTCCGACAATGCAGATTGCGGCAGATTTTTTGAACTTCTCTTGCTCGGTTTCTTGTATGATGTCGCAAAGTTGTTCGTCCAGCATCACCAGTGGGATGAACCATACTAGAAATGGCAGGAATGTCAATATAATGTACCCTGAAATATCGACGATGGCAGAGAGAATCGGATGCATCGCTTCCTGGTTGAACAGTGCCCAGAATTTTGTTGCAAGTGGCAAGGTCAGACGATAAGTTGCAAGATTTAGATGCATAAATACGAAACTGCCAATAAAAAATAAAGCAGCGTGCACGGGGTTGATGCGTCTGTAATTGATGAGAACCATCGCAATCACCAGCACGATGCACGCACCGAGCGTGATGTAAATTGGATAGTCATTGGGTTCAAGTATATTAAAGATAGCCATTTTTTCTCCTTTGGGATTTTTCTTATCCTTTGCAGCCGACTTTTGTTGTGCTATGATTATAATATCAATTACATAGGAGGTCAATATGA
Source organism: Filifactoraceae bacterium (assembly GCA_041784625.1). Lineage (GTDB taxonomy): Bacteria > Bacillota > Clostridia > Peptostreptococcales > Filifactoraceae > JAUNKE01. The sequence goes on along the minus strand of JBHBDS010000103.1, from coordinate 21,008 downwards.
ACATTATTTTATACAACGGAAAAATTTACGCTGGACGAGACTTGTCATTACATGAGGCGATCGGTATTACGGATAACAAAATTGCTGCGATTGGAACAAACGAAGAACTGCTTTCTATGGCCGATGATCAGACTCAGAAATTGGATATTGGCGGTAAGGCGGTTTTTGCCGGATTTAACGATTCGCATATGCATTTGCTAAACTATGGCTACACGAGAGGGATGGTTCCGCTGTTTGATGCCAACTCCATTGAGGACATCCAGCAGCGGTCGATAAAATTTATTTCAGAAAATCCAGTTCAAGAGGGGGAATGGGTCTTTGGGCGTGGATGGAATCAAGATCTTTTTGTGGATGAAAAAATCTTCCCGACACGCCATGATCTGGACAAAATCAGCACGGATATTCCTCTGCTCTACTACCGTACTTGCGGTCATATCATCGTGCTGAACTCCAAGGCACTCGAGGTGGTGGGTGTGGACAAAAATACGCCGCAGGTTGAGGGCGGACATTTTGATTTGGGCGAAAACGGGGAACCGCTTGGCATCTTCCGTGAGTTTGCTCAAGAGCTAGTTTTTGACAAAGTGCCGTCGCCAACGGTGGAACAAATAAAAAATATGATGCGCCGTGCGTTTGCTGACCTTAATGCGGAGGGAATCACCTCGGTGGGTTCAGACGATTTTACGGCGATGCCTGATCGTGATTACGAAAAAGTGATTCGTGCATATCGTGAACTCATTGATTCAGGCGAAATGAGCGTTCGTGTCAACGAGCAATGTTTGCTGCCAGAACGGGATTTGCTCCAAGGATTTTATCAAAAAGGATACAAGACAGGAGTTGGTGACGAATTTTTCCGCTTTGGTCCATTGAAACTTTTGATTGATGGCGCACTTGGCGCAAGGACGGCGCTGCTTCGAGAACCATATGTGGACGCGCCGACCACCCGAGGGATTGCAACAGCGACACAAGAAGAGCTCAACGAATTGGTATTGCTTGCGCATCAGAACGATTGTCAGGCCGCTATCCACGGAATTGGCGATGCGGCAATGGATATGATTTTTGAATCCATCGAAAAAGCACTCCAAAAATATCCACGAGAGAATCATCGACATGGAGTAGTCCATGCGCAGATTACGGACAAAAAATTGCTCGACCAATTCCAAAAATTGGATGCGTTGGCATATATTCAGCCGATATTTTTGGATTATGACTGGAAAATGGTGGAGAGTCGAATCGGCAAAGAGCGAATGGAAAGTTCTTATGATTGGAAAGGGATGATTGATCGAGGAATCCATGCGAGCATGGGTTCGGATTCGCCGGTTGAAACTTTCTCCGTGATGGCTGGAATCTATGAGGCAGTGACAAGAAAAGACCTAAGCGGCAAACCAGAAGGCGGATGGATGATGGATAAGGCAGTATCCGTATCGGAGGCAATCCTCGGATACACTTACGAGGGAGCATACGCAACTTTTGAAGAAAATATCAAAGGTACGCTCGAGGTTGGACAGCTCGCAGATATGGTTGTTCTATCCGAAGATATATTGAGTATCGATCCAGAGCGAATCAAAGAAGTACAAGTGCTCATGACGATTATGGATGGGAAAATTGTTTTTCAGAGAGAAGTGAAATAGTTTCTAGGGCATTCGATTTGGAAAATAAGAATACGAATCGAAGTGGAAAAGGCTCATGTGTCCGCTAAATGAGGATGTCAAAATGCTTATGCAACGAATAGAAAAAATGATTCATCACTTATTCCTTATGGATAACTAGTAATCAGGAGTAGTAGATTTTGCAAAAAGAACAAATTATTCAGCGTAAAATTCTTCTAGGACAACAAGAAGTAGAATATTTTCACCATATCAAAAAAGTGAAGAACATTAACCTACGCATCAAGGTGGATGGAAGCGTCCATATTTCTGCGGCAAAATATGTTCCGCTCAAAGCGATTGAGCAGATGATCCAAACTCATGGCGACTATATCCTCGCAGCGATCCAAAAGGCAAAACCACAGGAAGAAAAAGCCTATCATGAGGGCGATTGCTATCATTTTTTGGGTCGAGCCTTTGCGATTCGGCTCAAGACAAGTAACAAAAGGTCAACTCAGATACATCCAGAAAAGAAAGAAGTTGAAATCTGTTTGCCAGACATTGAAAATATTGAGTCCAGAAGAAAAGAGATTTACCGATTCGAGAAAGAATCTTGCGAAGAACTTTTTCCAGAAATCCTCGAGAGGATGCATGAATTGTTTGCTGATGAAAAGATTCCGTATCCAGAGCTCAAATTTCGTCGGATGAAATCACGCTGGGGAAGCTGCAATCCGAGCAAAAATATCATCACGATGAACACGATGCTTATTCAAGCGCCTGTTTCCGTGATGGAATATGTGATGGTTCATGAGCTCGCTCACTTGGTACATCCAAACCACTCCAAGGAATTTCATCAGTTGGTCGAACAAAAAAAACCCAACTGGAGACTTCGGAAAAAGAAACTCAAAGATTTTTTTGGGCAAGAAGAGGAGTTGTAACAAAAAATCCAGTAAACAAATCGTCTACTGGATTTTTCTAGTGGCGGAGACGGTGGGATTCGAACCCACGTGCCTCGGAAGGCAACTCGATTTCGAGTCGAGCTCGTTATGACCACTTCGATACGTCTCCATAATAAGGGAACGCTTGGTTCCCAAAATTGTATTTTGATACTTGATAAGAAAATAGATGAAGTTAGTTGCTTGCATTATTTTCTTCTGCTTTTTCTCTTGCCGCTTTGCGAAATTTCTCTAGGATCTTTTCGTAGTTTTCTGGCAAATGAGGAAAAACACAGTTGCTACAGTCTTTGATTCCGTTGGATAACAGTCTGAAATTACCGCCACAATCCGTTAGATACAGCGGACAATAACAAAAAAGACAGTTCATATTTTCGAGCTTGTGACATGGATAATATTCGCAGGCTCTATTCTCAAAATATTTGTAGCTCATATTTCCTCCGTTCTCAACCAAAACCACCATAATCATTATAAACTACCTTGCTGTGAAAATCAATCGGTAAGAACAGAAATTTTATCCTACTTTGACCCAGTAAATTTTCAAAGGAGTTCTAGATTTTAATATGAGGTGAAATATAGTTTTGAAAGGATGATCTACTTTTGATTATTTGATGAAACAAAACGCATGATGAATCAAGACTCTTCGAGTTATATGGAAACTCGGATGCCCTATCGCTTGAGCTCATGTCTCCAATTCATAATAGCGCCAAAATTTTTGACATTGGTGTATCCGAGCTGAATCATTGCTCGTGCGGCTTGAGCGCTGCGCATTCCGCTTTGGCAGTAGATGACGATAAGAGCATCTTTTTTGGGAGCAACTTTTTCGATTTTATCCATAAAAGATGTGGTCGGCACATTCTTTGCCCCTGGAATATATCCTGTTGCAAATTCTTGTGGTGTGCGTACATCAATCAGTGTGAATTTTTCTTTGTTGTCCATCATCTCTTTTAATTCTCGTGGCGTTATTTTTTGAACACCATTTTTGTTCCAAAAAAACATAGTCTCTCCTTTGTCTGACAAAAAAAGCGGAAGCGTAGTAGATTTTTTGCGTTTACTCTGTCCTATTTAATATCCAGTTATTTTTGTCTCTAAACAGTATCGGGTATTTTTTTGATGATGACAGATTTTTTCCAGCCACCGTGGAGATAGTATCCCAGGGCGCAAAGTGCCGCCATGCCGGATGCAAATGGTGCAGAAAGCCCCACTCCGCCGAGCCCAAGCTGTAGATAATGAACCATAAAAATCGCAAGCGGCATTCGGATCAAAAGCGAAGAGGAGATTCCGATTACGGAGGACACAAAAGTGTGCCCCGAACCAGTGATCAGACCGTTGAGCGCAAAAAACAATGGCACAATCAGATATTCGATGCGGAAGTATTTTAGATACTCCACGCCAACACGAATGAGCTCGGCATCTTTGTCAAAATACGAGATGTAGTACGGCGCAAAAGGTTTGGTCATCATAAAAATTGGAATCGACACGACATAGGAAAGAATGATGCCAGAATACATCGTCTGCTTGGCACGATCGAGATGTCCCGCGCCGATGTTTTGCGCACACATTGCCGAGACGGATGCGCCCACAGCAATGGATGGCAAGATCGCAAAACCATTGTAGCGTGCGACGACGCCTAGCGCCGCCGAAGATGTCACGCCAAGTCCGTTGGCAAGGGCCGCCATTGCCAAAAAAGACAGATTGGTCGCAATATTGGTGATCATAATCGGCATTCCCGTCGATAAGATAAGCCTGAGCTTGTCTCCGTGAATGCGGAAAGAAGAAAGTTTGAAATCAAACATAAAGTCACTTCGAATCAAAAAGAAAATACACGCAAACATACTAAAAGCTTGCGAGATGACCGTTGCCAATGCAGCGCCTTTTACCTGCATTCCCAGATATCCAACGAACAATATATCGAGCAAGACATTGATGATGCAAGCGCCTGCAACGAGATACAGCGGAGTTTTGGAATCGCCGAGTCCACGCATAATTCCGCTGAGCGCATTGTAGCCAAAAATAAATCCCAAGCCCAGTATCGTGATGCCTAAGTATTCTTTTGAAAATTGATAAGACTCTGCTGGCGTTAAGATGATTTGCAAAATCCAATCATCAAAAAGAAGCATGAGTGCGCCAATCACTGCCGCCATGATCAGCAAAAAGGTGAACAAAGTGGCGATGGTATGATACGCATTTTTTCGATCTTTTGCACCGATGAATTGCCCAATGATAATCGTCCCGCCCGTACAGATGGAAATAGCGATATTGGTCATCAAAAAAGTTGCTTGCCCACCGATATTTACGCCAGAAATTCCGATTTTCCCGACATAGTTTCCAACGATGAGCATGTCTGCAATATTGTAAAGCGATTGAATCAAATTCGATGCCATAAAAGGCAACGCAAAAACAATCAGCTGTTTCATTACCGAACCAGAAGTGAGGTCTCTTTCAAATTTTGCCATAATTTTTTTCCTTCTCTCAAACAAACCTTCTATATATTGTAACACAGGATGAATGATTTCCAAAGAAAAAGCATGCCGTTATGCGAATCTAGCCAAGTGTTTTGAAACTTTTTCTCGAAATTAGAGTAAAATTATAGAATTGTGTAAAAACTTGTGATAGAATGAATGCAATAAATAGGAAGGCTGGGGGTAAGAATATGCAGCAATTTCAAAATATCATATCAGGCGTCACGATTATGATTTCGGGAATGGCACACTCGCTCGAACACATCGAGTATGGTGTGTACATCTCTTTGATGATTCTCGTATTGTCTCTCTACGGAATCAGTGCGCTCATCAAGGGGAGAAAAACCGTATCCACATCGGTTGGTTGGGCAGCGCTTCTTGCACTGTTACCAGCGTGGTTTACTTCCGCAGAAATCGGCGTGACGATGTTTTTTATCTTGTTCGTTATTTTTTTTATGGCGACGAGCAAAAAAAATCCAGGGCATGGCGGAGAAAACTTCTTAAATGCAATGATGCTTACAGGTTTTGTTTCGTCAGGCGTTTCGCTGTACTGGGCGTATCTATCGTTTGCACGAGTCAATTATTTTTCGCAGATGGATGTGCTATATAATTCGGTGTATGGTTTGGCTCCGTTGTTTGTGTTCTTGTTGTGTTTCCTTGTTGCCAACCGCAAAGAACGGGATCGTCTCGAAAAGGAGCGACTGGAGGCAAGACGCATTGCTCGAGAGCAAGCGATGGAATCGGTCATGGAACAGCGTGAGCGAGAGGTGCTTCGTCTTGGAAAAGAAGAGGCAGCTGTGCGTGTAGAATCATTTGAGACCGAAGAATCGCAATCGCAAGAAAACGAAATGGAAGCTCAAACATCAGAAGAAGATTCAGTCGATCCGATACAAGTGGAAGAAATTCAATCTACAGAGGAAGAAATTACGGAAGAAGTCGAAACGGCTGCAGAGGAGGCCGAAGAAATGAGTCTAGAAGTCGATAATTTGGATCGAGAAATGGAGAATTTGGAATCACAAGGAGAGATGGAATCTGATCTGATGAGCTTGGAAGAGCTGTTCAACCAAGGAATCAGCGAACCGATCGAAGAAAGTGCGCTCACGGCGTTGGCAGATGAGGACGCGACCGAGCTTGCGGAAACAGACGAAGTGCTTGAAAAACCGCTGAGCTTCACGCAAGGATTGGCGGTGCTCTTTGGCGAAGAAGAGCTTGGCGCAGTGCTTGAAGGCGGAATGGTAATCGATGATGAAGCAGAAAACATCGCAGCCGTTCAAAACGAAATTCTAGCAAAACAAATTGATCAAGAACTAGCACAAGAAGAAATCTCTGAACAAACAGTGGATCAAATCAGCTTCCAAGAGGAAGGCAAAGAAGAAATGCCAGAAGCGATGGAGCTGGAAGATTTTTGTATTCAGCAAGAAGAATACTTCCGCAACCAATATGAATTTATCATTCAGCAGGCAGAGATTTTCCGCAAACAAAAAGAATACCATCAGTCCTTGCTCGACCAATCCACGGAAAAATTTGATTTCTACAACAATCAAGCAGATATGTATTTAAAACAAATCGACTACTATCGAGCGCAAAGAGAACAAAAAAGAGAAAAGCTGTAAATGATCATAAAATCATTAAAAAATACAAGATGGATTCAATGCTTTCCAGTAACGAATTAATGCGGAATAGAAACAATGTAAAATGGACGGAGATTGCAATCAGCAGACCAAGATCAGAGTGAAGATCAGAGTAAAAAAGAACCATGAAAAAATTGAATCAACCATAACTTAAAAAATGACGAGCTCCGATGTGAAGCTCGTCATTTTTGGCTTGGGTAGCCTTTTTTGCACAGGGGGATGTGCTATTTAGTTCAATTGTTTGAGATTTTGTTTGGAAGAAGCAGGTGCTGGTCTGCCTCTTCCTGTATCATATTTTAAGGGGTTGGCGATTAACGCCTTTATTTTATGAGGGGTTTACTTATGAGCGTTGTTAGCTCGCTTGTTTGTCCGTCGAACGTGTCCCTTTGCTGACGTCGCTCTTGCTACCTTTTGCTCCTTTTCCAGATGGATATTCACCAGAGCTTTTCCAGTTGGCAAGTCTTTCATCAAGCTGTTTTTTCTGCGCATCAGCAGTTGCTTTGTCGATTACGCCGAGCGATGCGAGCGTATCCAATTTTTCTTTTTCAAGTGCTACGATTTTTTCTTCAATTGCATACACTTGATTTTTTTGAGATGCGGATAGCGCAGCCCATTTGCTAGCTCTTGCTTCTTTTGCAGCTGATTTTTGCTCACGCTCTGCCTTTTGCGCATCCGTTAGCTCAGGCTTTGCTTGCGAAGTACTCTTATCGGATTTTTGTGTCGACTTCGTACTTTGCGATTTGTCTTGATTTTGGGAAGATGTTGTTGTCGGCTTGTTGGACTTTGTTGTAGCAGAACTTGTAGAATCTGCTGCAAAAGCAACCGCCGATGTGGACAATAGTCCCGCAGCTAGTAGTGCTGCCACCTTTTTTGTCTTCATATTTCGTTCACCTTACTTTCTGTTTTAGATTTGTGCTCTTTGCACAGTCTTATCATATCGAGCAAATGTGAACAGTAGTTGAAGATTCTGTAAAAGATTTTTGAAATATTTTGGTGAAAAATGAAAAAAACGACCACAAATAGGATTACTCATCTCTATCTATGGTCGGTATTCAATACGGTAAATATTTTCAATACAACCTTTCTTGCGTAGAAATTCATTATATTTCATCAATGAACGCTTTTTCGAATAGATAACAATGATGGATATACATTGATGTATTACCTCAAGTCGAAAAACGAACTTTCTTGCGTCCGCCGACGGCAACGTAGAAAGTCTACTTGTCGTAATACTGTTTCAGAAGGGTGACGCAAAGAAGTTGTTTTCCATTATTTGAACACATGAACTCTTGTCTCGATTGGATTTTTTTCTTTTGCTTCTGGCTCGCTTCCGATTCCGCCAAATGGCATCTGCGCAACCAGCACCAAATTTTCAGGAAGATTAAACAGCTCACGCATTTTCGCATCGATCACTGGATTATAATGCTGTAGTGAAGCGCCGATTCCTTTTTCACGAAGCGCAGACCAGATGCTAAGTTGAAGCATTGCGCTCGCATGGTTTGCCCACACTGGAAAATTTGCTGCATACAGTGGGAATTGTTCTTGAAGTCCTTTGACAATATTTTCGTCGTAGAAATATAGAACCGTTCCAGCGCCTGCTTTGAAGCTGTCGATTTTTTCTCTCGGAACTTGTCCTTCAAATACATCGTAAATACTATCCCATAGCTCATCGTGTTTTTCGCCAAGCGCCAATACAACGTGCGAAGTTTGCGCATTGAATGCATCTGGCACAAGCAATGTCACATCCTTTACCAGTTGCTCCACTTCCTCAAAAGAGACTGGCAAGTTTTTGTTAATATCATAATAGCTTCTGCGTTGTTCCAAAGATTGTTTAATACTCATGTTTTCCTCCAAATTTCTTTAATAAATAGACGAGCGATTCTTTGTCCTCTTCGCTCCAAGTTTTCATTTCTTCTACAATAATCTCCACATTCTGCGGATAGACCTCTGCAATCAGCGCTCGACCCTCATCCGTCAGCTGCAAGATCGTGCAGCGCTTGTCGTCTGGCTTAGTCGATCTGGTAATCCAATGATTTTTTTCCAAATTCTTGACCACGACAGGGATCGTACCATCGCTGCTGAGAATCAAATTTTTTACTTCGCCGACCTTGAGATCTCCTTTGTGATACAACGCCTCCAGCACGCCGAATTGGCTGAGCGTGAGATTGTATTTTGCACAAAGATTCGCTGTTGCACGGTTGATTTTATTCGTCGCACGGTTGAGACCGATGACGATTTGCAATTCTTTTTTTGACATAATGCTCTCCGTTTTGTAGATTGATTTGAATTATACTCTAACTAGAGATAAAAGTCAACGGGAATTTCGTAAAAAATTTTTTTGAAATCAATCAAAGTGAATCAAAAATACCAAACTGGATTGATGATATTTAGGATTGGGTGTACTGATTAATAATGTTTAGAACATACCTGCTTATACTCCATTTGCTTGGAAGAATAAGAGAAGCTACAATATGAACAACGATAGGTTGTTTTTTTCTTTGCAGGAATAATTTTCAATCGGAATTTCAGGAAGTAGAGAAAATGATAAAGAGCACAATAATCATTCCGAAGAGGTGGTCTCTTTGCTAGAGATTTTTGTTTTTGTAGATGTCGCCTCTTGAGCCAACATCAAATACAAAGATGAGTAGTTCGTTGTTTACGATACGAAATACTGCACGATAATCGCCGATTCTCAGACGGGAGATATCGTTATATTTGGTGGAGTAAAATTTTTTTACATCATAAAACTGGATATTTTCACGATCTTGCGCAATCTCTTCAAATGCCTTGTAGAATCGTAGACCAATTGCTTTGTTCTTTTTGATAAATTTTTCGGCGGATTTCGAATACTTAACCTTGTAAAAGTTCATCCAAAGTGATTTCCTTTCCATCCAAATTTTCAAAATCGATGTTCATTGCCTCGATCTCCAATTGTTCGTCCTTGCTCACGAAGGAGCAATTTTCGTTGATATATTCCAATAGACCCATATTCTCATTTTGAATAACTACTTTTAGAGCCGCCTCTCGGATAAACTCTGAAAAGGTCATTCCATTTTTCTTCGCATGGTTATTGATAGTTTCGTAGATATTTGTGGGCAAAGTTATATTTTTTCTGATGGTTTCCATAATAATGCCTCCTTATATGCATATTATACACACTATGCGCATAATATGCAAGTAGAGGTGGATTTTTGTATAATCTTGTAAAATTTATTTCCAAAAGGTATAATGATGCTGTGAATGTCAATTATTTTTTGAACAGGAGAAAAAAATGTTAGAAGACACGATTGCCGCCATCATCACCGCCTCGGGGGAGTCGGGCGTGGGAATTATTCGAATCAGTGGAGAAAAATCGCTTGCGATTGCGGAAAAGATTTTTGTGCCAGAAAATAATAAGCACAAATTATCCGACCGACCACGCTACTTGATGCTGGGGCATATTATGGATGAGGACAATCCAATTGACCAGGTGCTTTGCTCTTATATGAAAGCGCCGCACAGTTATACGACAGAAGATGTGGTGGAGATCAACTGCCACGGCGGATACCAGAGCCTCCGCAAGACGCTGGAACTTGTGCTAAAGCATGGTGCAAGATTGGCGGAGCGTGGAGAATTTACGCAAAGAGCCTTTTTGAACGGACGAATTGATCTTTCGCAAGCGGAAGCGGTAATGGATATCATCACAGCCAAGACGGGCATGGGGCACGAGATTTCGCAAAAACAGCTCGATGGGAAATTGTCGAATACTTTGACCAAAATGCGTGACAAAATCACCGAGGACTTGGCAAAGATTACCGTTGCGGTGGATTTTCCAGAAGAGGATGAGCCTGAAGTGACGTACCAGGAGCTGATTGACTCGCTGGATACAACGCTCGAGGCGATTCACAAGATGATTCAGAGTTTTGAAGTGGGGAAAATATATCGAGATGGTCTGAGAACCTCGATTGTGGGCAAGCCAAATGTCGGCAAATCGTCGCTGCTCAATGCGATACTTCGTGAAGAGCGTGCGATTGTTACGGAAATTGCAGGCACAACGAGAGATATTATTGAAGAATTTTTTACGATTGACGGCACGCCAATTTGTCTCATCGATACGGCAGGGATCCGTGAAACGGATGATGTGGTCGAAAAAATCGGCGTAAAACGCTCGATGGAATCGATCGAATCGGCCGATTTGGTGATTCATGTGCTCGATGGCTCAAGAGAACTCGATCGAGAGGACATCGAGATTATGGACATGACGGAGAACAAACGGGTGATTGCGATTATCAACAAATGCGACTTGGAGCAGGAAATTGATATGGATGTCGTGGAAGAGCGGCTTGATCCAGACAATACGATTATGGCTTCGATCAAAAATGGCGAAGGAATCGAGGAGCTGATCGGTGCGATCAAGCATATGGTAGAGATCGAAGGCTTGTCGGTGGACAATGAATACATGATCAACAATGCAAGACACAAAAATGCGCTGGAACGAGCAGGAGAGGCTTGCGAGGAAGCATTGCAATCGCTATACACAGGACTGCCGCTGGATATTATCGAGACGGATTTTCGAAATATCTGGAACATTTTGGGCGAAATTACGGGCGATACCGCATCGGAGGATTTGCTCAATGTGATTTTCTCGCGTTTTTGCATTGGAAAATAGATTTTGGAAATATGAAATTACCTTTTTAGAAAAATATCTGCTACAAAGAGCCCGTGTTGTCTTTCTAAATGTATGCCTGCGTGTATTGTTGTGGGGGAATCTCGTTTATTTTGTGGAATCGATCATTTTTTAGAAAGAATCGTTAATAAGCGAATATGATTTTTGCCGTGATAAGGAGGCTATGATGAGAGAGGCAGTTTGGATCCAATTGATTGGAATTGTAACAGGGGTAGGATTTGCATCGCTGGGTATGTTTTATCGAACGAGAAAAGAGAAAGCAGTACAGCCGTGGGCAAATGTGAAAGAGCCGCCCAAGGTGTATGATGTGATAAAGTACAACAAAGCGGTGGGGAATTTGTTTATCGTGTACGGCCTGCTGATGGCGGAGATTATTTACCTTATGACGTTGAGCGACTTATGGGCGCTGGCATCTTCAGGGATAATAATGCTTCAAACAATTGTGCTGATGATTGCCCTTGTTTTTGTGCAAAACAAATATCGGGAGAAAAAATAGATTTTGCTCAGCTGGGTAGATGTTGTGCTGGAAAAAGGTCACAAAGCAGCATTTTTCGAGACAGCTAGATGGATGTCAACGAGAGCTGAGGTAATAGGGCTAGTTTCAAGGAGAAGGAAGAAACCTTTGGTTTGTAAATAATAGAATTCAGAATTTGTGTATTTCCAGAATTTGAAGAAAGGAGTGCTGCGATGATTTTGCGAATTTTGTTGCTAGTACAAGTGCTAATTGGGACAATGGGATATGTTGCAGTGCGCCTTTTGCAAGTGAGCAATCTTTCGTTGTGGACGGGACTGTGCATCGCACTGATTATCACGGGCAGCATTTTGTTTGCGGTTGATTTTGTTCGTCGTTCTCGCAAACTCTCGGACAAGGAAAAAAGAACGGTAGTGGGTGTCATTGAGCGAAAAGCAGAACTTCGCAGGCAGCGCAGAAAAAATGCGGGCTACCACACATTTTTGGCAAGTGGCTATGCTTTTGTCATTGCATTTTTGACGGCATATTTTGCCAAATTACCGCTGCTCTATCTTCAAATTCTGGGGGTTGAATTGTTTGGACAACTCATATTGTTCTGGATACTATATCAGATTGAACGAATCCGACCAGAGGATGATTAATGAGCCCAAATTGTAGCGATAATTTGTAAGAGAGATGAAGAAAATAGATATGGATGGAAGCAGTCATTAATCAACATCAAGACAGATAAAAGAATAGAGAGTATTATCGATACGAGAAACTTCATAGAAAAATAAAATCCATTTGCAGAGACAATAACTTTCGCTGCAAATGGATTTTTTGATCTTTACTCTACATCGTTGGCAAAGAGGATCGTTCCATCCTCGGTGATTCCTGAGACCATCGCGAGGGATTCGAGTTGTAAGCCCATATTGCGGATTCGATCGCCACCGCCTTGGAATACTTTTTCTACCACTGCGCCAACGCCGACCACCTTGCAGCCTGCTTGCTCAGCGATGGAGATCAGCCCCAGCGCTGCTTCGCCATGTGCCATAAAGTCGTCGATAATCAAAATATTTTCGCCCTCTTGCAAGTAGTTTTTGGTCACCTTGGCAAGACTGGTCGTTCCTTTGGTAAAGGAGCGCACTTCTGCGCCGTAATATCGCTCGGTCATCGTGTTTGGCGTCGATTTTTTTGCAAACACGGCAGGGATCATTCCCATGTGAAAAGCGGTCGCCACAGCAATGCCGATTCCCGATGCTTCAATCGTAAGGATTTTGTCGATTTTTTTGTGCTCGAATCGACGTGCAAATTCCTTGCCGATCTCGTTCATCAGCGCTGTGTCCATCTGGTGGTTGATAAAAGAGTCCACCTTGATCACGCCGCCTTCTCTACCGATTCCATCCTTTTTGATTCGTTCAATTAGTAATTTCATATGATTATCCTTCTGCTACATTGTATAAAGAGGAAATGTTTTTTCCTTTTTGCTTGGAGGCATAAAGTGCCTTGTCGGAAGCCAGATACAGGTCTTGGAAATTTGTTCCATCAAATGGAGCGATTGCAACGCCCACGCTCACGGAGCCAGAGTATCCATGCTTGTCCATTTTGATTTCTGAAATTTTACGGTTGATTTCCTCCGCTTTTTTGACGACAAATTCTCGACTCGGACATTTTTTGAGAAACACGATAAACTCGTCGCCGCCCATACGCCCGATGAGGTCGTCTTTACGGAACATATGAACAAGTTGCTCTGCGATCATCTGTAAGAACAAGTCGCCCTCATTGTGCCCATACGTATCGTTGAGCACTTTGAAATCGTCGAGATCCAGCGCATAGAAAGCACAAATTTCGTCAGGATCCGCTGTGCTAAGATGCGCTTCAATTCGATTGACCAGCCCTTCGCGGTTGAATAGTCCAGTAAGATAATCTTTCTCTGCTTTTTGGCGAAGAATCTCGGTTGCACGAATCTCCTGGTCGATGTCATTGATGTACACAAAGCAAATGATGTCGCCGCTGGAGACTTCCTTGGTGAGTTTGAGTGTCGCTCGCACCCAGATATAGCCTTCTTGTCCTGTTGCTCGGCGACGATATTCGACCGTACGAGTAATGTCGCCACGGTTGTAATGTCTAAAGAGCGCTTCGATGTTAAACTCGCTGAGGTACACTTCTACATCCTCTGGATGGATCAAAGTTGCTACGTCCATCTGCAATCGACGAATGTAGTTGTACGAAATCGTGTCGTTTTTGCGAATATCTCGGTGATCCGAGTTGATAACGATGCTGTTTTGCGAAAGGTTGATTGTTCCAGTGAAGATCGCATCAGCAATCATCATGCGATTTTTTTCTTTTTCACGAGAAAGTCTCTGTTGAACTTCGTGCTCTTCCGTGACATCACGCATACTGCCGAGAATACGAATCTTGCCATTTTCGGTGATACGTGTGAGCATAATGCGTATCCAGCTAAATTCGTCGGAATCACCTTGGAATAGACGAACAATTGCTGAGGCAAATTCTTTGCCAGCCATAATCTCATCACGAACTTTTTGTGCTGCGGCAAAAGTGTCCGCATCACGCCAATCTTGTCCAAACATATCCTCGATCGTGCAGCCGTCATAGTCGGTGAGATTGTAACCGAGGAAAACGCCCTCGTGGAAATGAATGCGCCCCGTATCCAAATCGTATTCAAACACACGACTCTCCATATGTGTGCCCGTGATGAGCTGCAAGTCTTGATTGTAGCTGCGGAGTACATTTTCCATCTCCTTGATCGAAGTTGCATCCACAATTACGCTGTATAGTTTGTATCTTCCGTCGTTGTCGACGATGACACGAAGATTATCGATAATCCAAACAGGCTCATCATTTTTGCCAATGAGTCGGTAATCCAGATTCAGTTCTCGATTTTCGTAGAGAGATTTTGGTTCGAGTGCTTTTCGAACTCGCTCACGATCTTCTTCCCAGATCATCTGGTAGAAGCTCTGGTGATATTTTTTGAGATACTCGTCATAGGTTATACCAAGAATTTTGAGATAACCACTGCTGATATATTCGATACTGCCGTTGCGATTGGAAGTAAATTTGAGCACGCCGCCACGAATGCTGTTGGTCAGCTGATCAAGCTGTTTTCGGGCGATGGCCAGCTTTTTCTGATGGTACTCATTCGAATACCACACAAAATAGGACAAGAGCACAAACACGATGGAGAATATGAGCAGTGTTTCAAACATAATGTTTCGCACTGGCGCATATTGTAGGTCGATTGCTCCCTGTGTTGCCACCTGTAAAATGTACCAATCATCGATGCCAATCGGCGTATAAAATGCAACGCGACGATCCTTGTCCGACATTTTGTATTGGATGAATCCTAAACCGTATTGCGATACATTTTTTTCAAATTGTTTGTACGAATAGCCTTGCTCAAAATCGACATTCAAAAAAGAATCCCAGATGGATTTATCCTTCCATGTGACAACGGACTTGTCGCTTGGAATAATGATCGGAATCCCTTCGATGTTAAATAAAACAGCAAATCCCATCTGATTGACATTGTCCAGCTGCGCCCTACGAGTAAATTCTTGCTTTGAGAGTGACCCGATCATCGAGCCAATCGACTTGCCATTTTGTTTGATTTTTTGGATGACATAAATATTTTCGTCATCCGCAAAAACCCGCTTGTTCAAATCGACATTCAAAAATATACACGAATCCGCCTCTTCTTTTAGACTGTTGTAGCAAAGCACAGGCGCTCCGTCCAATGAGTACACCGCAAGCTCATCAAAATAATTCGTCGGCATATTTTCGAGCAGCATTTCTCGATTCTCATCCGAGTCCAGCGGTGAGACGAGCTCTCTTCCAAGAAGCTCCAATTCTTTTTCGTATAGCTCTATCTGATAATATATAATTTTTAAATTGCGTTGTGCGAGTTCACGTGTTGAAGTGTGAATTCCTTTGGTGATCTGCGCATCAGCTGAAATTTTGAACCCGATGACTACCGTGAAAAGCAAGATCACGAGAAGAAAGGCCCAAGGATTTAGCTTGATGGGACCATTAGTATTTTTTTGCATAATTCGACCCTTGTGAATGAAAATTTAATTAAGAGGTATCTATAAGTCAATATTAATAACATTATAAAATGACATTGAAATCATTTCAAGTATAATTTAGAATCTATTAAAAAAGTCTTTGGTTTTCTTTGTTTATTTGCTTCGAAAATCAACTGCGATTGCAAACCGATTAGTGAATTGTTTAAGGAAATATATGATTTTAGAAAGAAAAATTGGGAAAAAATATTTGTGAAAAGAAAAAATATTGCTCAACAATAGGAAAAAGATAAAAATGAAATCGATGGACGGATTTTTTTATTTTTACAGAATTTCAAGCAAAGGGAAGAAGTTGCTTGAAAAACGATTGTTGGCGATAGGGGCATTCTTTGGTACAATACCATCAGGAGGAATTATGAACTATCCACAAGAAATAGCAATTGCGCTAGGAAAATTAACCGACGCTGGATTTGAGGCCTATCTCGTAGGCGGATGCGTTCGGGATTTTTTGATGAAGCGCAGAATCTCAGACTATGATATTGCAACCTCGGCAAATCCCGAGGAGATACAAGAATTATTCCGATCGTATGCACAAAATCCGATCGGCCAAAAATATGGAACCATCGGGGTGTACATCGGTGAAAAATGGCTCGAGATCACCACATATCGCTTGGATGGCTTGTATATCAACCATCGGCAGCCAGAAAATGTGGCGTTTACTTCCGATCTGAAAGAGGATTTGATGCGCCGAGACTTTACGATCAATGCGCTGGCTTTTTCGCAAAAAAGCGGCATCGTGGATTATTGTGAGAGCAAAAAAGATTTGGAAAACAAACTCATTCGCTCCATCGGCAATCCCCAAGAGCGCTTTCAAGAAGATGCGCTTCGGATTCTGCGTGCGGTGCGATTTGCGTCGCAGCTGGATTTTTCGATCGAACAAAATACACTCGATGCGATGATCAAGAATCTTCCGCTGCTGGAGCAGGTTTCTGCCGAGAGAAAAGCGGTAGAGCTGATCAAGACGCTCCAAGGAGCGGCGATTGAGCGAGTGCTCCTGGATTATCCCGAGATTTTTGCAAGCGTGCTACCTGAGCTGCTCAAGATGAAAGGCTTTGATCAAAAAAGTCCTCACCATATTTACGACCTGCTTACACACACCGCAAAAGTAGTAGCCAATACGCCAAATGACAAGGAGTTGCGTCTGGCAGCGCTGCTGCATGACACGGGCAAAATTCATACTTTTTCGGTGGACGAGAACGGCGTCGGGCATTTCTATGGTCATGGC
Source organism: Filifactoraceae bacterium (assembly GCA_041784625.1). Taxonomy (GTDB): domain Bacteria; phylum Bacillota; class Clostridia; order Peptostreptococcales; family Filifactoraceae; genus JAUNKE01. The sequence goes on along the minus strand of JBHBDS010000103.1, from coordinate 3,937 downwards.
AAAATGTCGGAGCTAATTGCCAAAAGATTTCTCGAAGAACTAAAAATCGATTCCAAAACAGCGGATGAGGTGATTCTTCTTGTTCGCTATCACGACGCACAGATTGAACGAAACAAAAAAATCATCAAGCGCTGGCTCGGTCGTCTGGGTGAGGAACTTTTTTTCAAACTACTATTGCTCAAACGAGCGGACAACTCTGCTCAAGCCCCAAACTCGAACCGACAAGAAGAATACGACCAGGTGGAATGGCTTGCGATGGATGTGATTGAAGAGAAAGAATGTTTTTCGCTCAAAAGTCTTGCGGTCAACGGAAATGATCTGCTTTCGATAGGATTTTTTGGGCCGCAGCTTGGGGAAGCGCTGGGTGAGCTGTTGACGCTCGTGATCGACGAGCTACTGCCAAACAACAAAGAAGCGTTGCTCCAAAAAGCGAGGGAGTTGTATGACAAACAAAATTATTTCATTTGATGAAGCGAAAAAGAATATCCAGAAAAATGTTAATATGCGCAGGAAAAATCTCCCCGAGATCGAGATTCTGCGCTCCATCGCCATGCTTGCCGTCATCGCTATCCATGTGCTCAATATTCCAGTAAGCCAGCTACTGACAGGCTCAGTTTCACATGGACGATTTTTCATGGCAAGAGCGATGCTGATTTTTGCGGTGCCATGCTTCCTGTTCTTATCCATGCTGATGGTCGGCTATGGAGATAACCATTTTGATGCGAAATTCTACCAGAAGAAACTGCTGCGCATCGGCGTTCCCTATCTATTGTGGAGCATTTTGTATCTCATCATCGTGTTTACGGTGAACCAAAAAATTCCCGAGAATTTTTTTAGTGTAAAGAGCATCTTCTATTACCTCGCATACGGAAAAGCATACGAACATCTGTACTTTATGCCGATACTTCTGGGATTCTACGTGGTTGCGCCGTTGATGAAAAAGCTCGCAATGTCCGTCAAGAACAATCCGATCGCAGCCATTGCGATTGCACTCGTATCTCAAGCAGCAGTTTATGCGCTCAACCGGTTTGTGCTTTATCCAGAGTACACAATGCTCTCATCCACCTTTTTGTGGTATTTTAGCATGGGATTCCTCGGGCTGTGGTTTGGACTAGATTATACAAGAAACTTTGCTTGGGTCAAAAAGCATAGCAACAAAATCTTCTTGCTGCTCATCCTATCGAGCACCGTGCACCAATATTACCAACGAATTTTGTGGCAGCAGCTGTGGAATGATGTCAAGTTCAACACCTTTTTCTACACGATGAACTTGCACGCTTATTTTTTGCTGGCAACCTTTGCACTGCTTATTCTGTCTGCTTGGCTCGTGCGATTTCCACAGAACCAAAAAGGAGTGGAAAGAAAATCCTATCGCCTGCTAAAGGAACTCAGTCCCTACAGCTATGGAATCTACCTGATGCATCCGATCTTTACCTTTTTGCTTCGAAAATTTGTCGTCACAAGCTCGGCGATCCTGTGGGCGACTATCGTGCCAGTGAGTGTGATCTCGCTTGCGCTGCTCTGCGGCTGGATTACCAAAAAAGTGCAGAATTTGCCCGTGATACGATTTGCGTTTGGAAAATAATCAATCGTTGCAAAATATTTTCGAGCAATCGATCTTATTGCTCGTATCTACGATGCGTAATAGAATGGCAAATAGAAGGGAAAGGCGGCTAAGAAGCTGTAAGTTACCAGAAAATAAGGGATGAAACAGCATTTTTCAGAGAACAATTTCGATATTTTTTGAAAATGTATCACACTTAACAAATAAATAAATATGGAGTATAATAATCAAAAGAGCAATTTCGTTTGTTCCCCATCAAAATGGGTAAAATATTTTTAGAAAAAACTAAGGAGGATTTATGTTCGACAAAAAAGTGGCCGCTCTACTAAACGAGCAAATTAACAAAGAATTTTACTCTGCATATCTATATCTAGATTTTGCAATTTACTACGACAAAGAAGGTTTGGCTGGATTTGCAAACTGGTTCCGTATCCAAGCACAAGAGGAGAGAGATCATGCGATTATTTTCCTCAACTATATGCAAGCAAACGGATTGGATGTTACGCTGGAGCAAATCGCAAAACCAGATGTAAAAATCAATGCACTCATCGATCCGCTCAAAGAAGCGCTAGCGCATGAGCAATATGTTACTGCATCCATCAACGACATTTACTCGGCAGCATTTGAGGCAAAAGACTACCGAACAATGCAATTCCTCGACTGGTTCATCATGGAGCAAGGCGAAGAAGAAGCAACAGCAGATGCGAATGTTCGTAAGATGGAACTATTCGGCCAAGATGGCAAAGGACTCTATATGCTCGATGCAGAATTGGCAGGCAGAGTGTATACAACGCCATCTCCACTTGCACAAGCATAATACAAACAAGGTGAATGTATGGAGATTGTAATCACAAAAGAGGCAAAACAATTTCTTGAAAAAAACAAGTCCAATAGCATTGCGGTTGTGTTCCAAGGCTGCGGCAAATGCAACAGCCCGTCCAGACAAGCGTCGGTTGGGATGGTCGTGCCGAGAGGTTTGGAGCGCTACCAGAGCTACACAGTGGACGGCGTGGATGTCTATGTGCGAGACGATGTAAGCAAGCACAAAGACAATCTCGTGGTGTCACTTTCGAAGCGACTGTTCAGCAAGGAGCTAGTAGCGGACTAACAACAAAAAAAGCGGTGAAGACCGAGGAATCCCTCATTCAGAACTTCTTGGTGTCAAAGTAGACTATGCTTCTGCAACCAAGACGGCAACATTCACACTGGATAACAATGTGGTGACACTCACCCTAGGACAAAAAGTGATGAAAGTCAATGGACAAAATGTAGACCTGCTGGCTGCACCACTACTTGTAAACGGAAGAATCCTGCTTCCGGTCCGAGACATCCAAAGAGCATTCAGCGATTTGGGACTCAAAGTATCGATTGATTGGAACGCAGAGACCAAACGAGTGATTATTAAGTAGATCGGGAAGTAGAATACGATCCGATTACAAAAATCGCAAGCAAAATAAATGGATTGAAGACCGATCTTTTCAAAAAAATTGTAGGTCAACAATTCTTGACGAGCGTGACTTCAGCATAAACCGTTTCTCCTAGCTGAAGGAAAATGATACGACTAAGGTGGTATTGCAGAATGACAAATTTTCTTTCTGCGACACCACCTTTTTTGCTTTTCTTCAAAAATCATTGAATATTGGGGTACATTTCGGTATAATAATAATGAAATTTGTTCCCCAATGGAGGAGATGCTATGGCAGTACAATATCAAAAAATACAGGGGCTGCTCCGAAGTCGAGCTGACTATAATGCAAGGCTCAATCTGATGCCTTATGATGGGACACCCGAAATCAAGGAGCGTGGAGACGGAAAATATCTTTATGTCAGAAAACGAGTGGCGGGGAAACACACTTCGACTTATGTGGGTGCTTATACTGAAGAACTATATAATCTACTACTGCGCAACGCCAGAGAAGCGCGAAAAATTCGAAAAGAACTGCGCAGAATTGAAAAACAACTTGCTGAAGCTGGATATTCAGAAGGCGAACTTTCCACTGAGGTAATAAACAATATCGCCTTTGCACGTGCCAATATGAAAACAAATATTTATGATCAGGCTGTTTTGGAGGGGGTTGCAACTTCTTTTCCGCAGACAGAAGAAATCATAGAAAATGGAAAGGTTTCTGGCATGACAGCGACCGATGTTCAAAAAATCTTGAATTTGAAGCATGCTTGGGAGTTCATTCTCGACCGTGATGTAATTGCCAGCCGCTCAGATTACTACATGCTATGTCACATTGCAAGGCTTGTCAATGAGGGGTTCTTTGATGATGGGGGCCGTATTCGTGGTGTGCCTGTCACGATTGGCGGTTCGTCCTACGTTCCTCCGTTGCCTGTAGAATTCGATGTAAAGGAAAAAATTCGTGAGAT
>JBHBDS010000102.1:0-3550 GCA_041784625.1 Filifactoraceae bacterium | reverse complement strand
CGGAGGCAGATGTTGAAGAATACCTGCAAGACTCAGCCAAGCAATTGGGCGTTTATGCGTCTCGCTTAAGACGTGTTTATTTTGTGGGGGCGGATCCATTTGCATTGTCTGCAGAAAAATTAACCCAGCGCATTGAGCTTGTCAAAAAATATTTTCCCAAGGTATCGGTCATCAGCATGTATGCCCGAACAGACAATATCAAAAGCAAAAGCGACAAGGAACTTCAAGACCTTGCTGAGGCGGGAGTAAATGATTTATACATCGGAGTTGAAAGCGGACTCAATGATGTTCTAGAAAATTTGAACAAAGGATTTTCCGCCGATGAAACGAGAGCGCAATGCCTACGCTTGAATAATGCAGGAATTAGGCACAATGGCCTGTTGATGCTGGGGACGGCTGGAAAAGGACGTGGAGAAGAGGCTGCAATTGCATCTGCAAGACTGATGAATGAAATTAGACCTGAAAAAGTTCTCGTGAACACAATGTCGTCATTTGTGGGGACGAAGCTGGATGAGGATATTCGCCAAGGAAGATTTGTTCCTGCTGACAAAATAGAAAATCTGGAAGAGGAAAGAATGTTGCTAGAAAATCTTGATCTGCCCGATGCATATTTTTCATCAGCGCATCCGCTCAACACGATTCGAATTGCAGGAAGATTAAGCAAAGATAAGGAAGCGATGCTGAAAGAAATCGATCGAGGAATAAAAACTATCGATATTCATTCGATCAATCGAATATCTCGAACGGGGAATCTGTAATTGGATATATGAGAAACGATTTTGATAATCGAAGAAAAATATAATGGAAAGCGAGAGATGAAGTTATAAATAGCATTACGAAGATAAGGTTCATCCTTTTGGGGTGCGAAGCTAATTGGAGGAAGATAGCATAAAAGGTGGTGTAAAAAAAAGATGTCAAAGAAAATTTTTGAAGAAGCAATGCTCGGCAAATTGAAGGTCAAAAATCGCTTGATTCGCTCAGCAACATGGGAAGGAATGGCGGAGGATGATGGAAGTATTCCAGAAGGGCTGTTTCATATCTATGAGGAGCTAGCACGTGGAGAGGTGGGGACAATCATCACGGGATTTACCTCTGTGTCGGACGAAGATCAGTATTTCGGCGGTATGATGAGACTTTCAAACGATAAGCTAATACCTCAATATAGGCGGCTTGCTCAGCTTGTGCATCGATATGACTCTATAATAATCGCCCAGCTTGCACTTGGCGGATATTACGAAGAAGATAAGAAATATGAAATTGATGAACTTTCCTTAGGCCAAATTGATAGAATTGTTGATCTTTTTGGTGATGCAGCGCGCAGAGCAAAAGAATCAGGCTTTGATGGAGTTCAGATACATGCTGCGCACTTCTTCTTTTTGAGTCGTTTTATTTCACCTGCTGGCAATCACCGCAAAGAGGATTATGGGGGTAAGGTTGAAAATCGTAGCCGAATTCTAATGGAAATACTACAAAATATCCGCAAGAAAGCCCCTGAACTTCATGTGTCCATGAAAATAAATATTTCGGATAGGATTATTGGTGGGCTAGAACCACAAGAGAGCTTTTGGATTGTGAAGCGCCTTGAGGAAGCAGGGATTGATTCGGTGGAAATCAGCGCGAATGGAAGCTCTGTAGCAGGCATCAAGGCAAATTTGAATGAAGCATACTTTTTTGATTGGGGGAAAAATCTAGCGGAACAAGTTGAGATTCCAGTGATTCTTGTGGGCGGGCATCGCAGCGCTCATAATGCTGAAAAAGTTCTAAATGAAAGTAGAATCGAATTTTTGTCGCTTTCTCGTCCGCTGATCAGAGAGCCAGATTTACCAAAACGTTGGAAGAGTGGAAATAAGGCTCCTGCAAGCTGTGTATCATGTAATGCTTGTTATCAGACGGTAGGGCATCATTGTATTTTTGTTCCAATAAGTGAGAAATAAGGAGGCGTAGGTATGAACTTTGCAAGCGGTATCAATAGACCGCCTTATGAGGTGGCAGATGGCTTTTTACAAACAACAATTGGTTGCTCGCATAACACCTGTTTGTTTTGCACCTACTTCAAAGACCAGAAGTTTAGGAAGGCAACCCTTGAGGAGATTGAGAGCGATATAAAAGAAATTCCAAAATATTTTGGAGAGCCAAAGAGGATATTTTTGCAGGGGGCTGATGGCTTTGCTGCAGACTATGACACCTTGATGAAGGTCGCAGAATTGCTGCATCAATATGTCCCTTCTGTCAAATCCATCGGCGGCTATGCAAGAGTTGATAATTTTTTTGATAAGACAAAGGAGCAGCTGCAAAAGCTGAAAGAAGCAGGATATTCCAATCCTTATATTGGCGTTGAGTCAGGCGATGATAAAGTGCTAAAGCTAATTAACAAGGGGTATACTTCAGCACAAGCAAGGGACGTTCTTGAAAAAATAGAAGCGTCAGGAATGGAGTATATTGTAAACTTTTTGAATGGAGCAGGCGGGCACGAGTATGGACTGACTAATGCGCAAAAAACAGCCGAGCTCTATAGCGGACTACACCCAAGCATGGTGAACACATCGATGCTGACTGTGGTACCTGGGACTCCTTTGCATCGGATGATAGAAAAAGGGATGTATGTAGAGTCGACGGAGAAGGAAAAGCTGGAAGAACTGAGGGAGTTTGTTCAGGAGCTTACTTGCGACACTGTTTTCATGAATGAGCATGCTTCAAATCTGTTTCATGTACAGTGCCAAATTCCAAAATACAAGAAGGAGCTAATCGAATATATACAGAAGCTAATTGACTCAAAAGATGAGGCAGAGCTAAGAAAATACCGAGAATATATTTCAAGAGCTTTTTAATGAAAACAATATTATTGAAAAAAGTACAAGAATGGTGCCAAGTTGCTGAAATTTCGCCTTGGCACTTTTTATGTATAAGGCAAGGGTAGAATATTTTGAGCTATATAATAAAAGACGATAGTGAAAAAATGGAGGAACTTTCTAGAAATTATTAATAGAGAGTACTTCATCTTAGGTTAGGATTGTTGCAGGGAATTTTTAGAGTGTATTATGGGAAATCAAACTTAATCACAAGGATTGTGTACTTGTGGAATTATGGTATAATAAAAACCGCAAAAGAAGATTAATCTGTTTGGAGTCGAAAAATTAGACAAAGCAAAATTACTATATGTGGATTTGTACTCGTGCAAAAACACAATATATAATGAAGCGAAATTTGAAAGAAAAATTAATACCAAAAAAACATCGAAAGAGCAAGAAAAAAGTTCAAAAAAATTCTTGACAAAAAAGATATGCTCCAGTATACTAATAAAAGTCGCCGCAAGAGAGCGGTGAGAAAAACTAGGCAACAATTTTTGGGAAATAACAAGGCGATGGAAGTGAGAAGTGAAGGAGCGTAGGTTGCTACGTGACTGAGCGACGAACGACAGCAACGTAGATATTTTTCAAAAAGCTAGCCTTACATTGAACCTTGAAAACTAAACAGTAGAATACACAACCAAGTTTAATATTAAACTTACCGGTTAATTCAACGAGAGATAACAAAAACAAAAAGTCGGAGT
>JBHBDS010000101.1:0-4328 GCA_041784625.1 Filifactoraceae bacterium | reverse complement strand
TTTGGCAACAGGGTTTACCGTCGCTTTTCTGAGATAGTAGTCGCCATTTTTTACTTGAGCAAACTCGTATCGAGAGATCAGTCCTTTGGCGAGTAGTTGCTCGAAGATTTTGATCTCCTCGTCGGTTGGCATTGGCACATCGGATGCCTCGTCTCGCAAGAACAAACGAAGCTGAATGTTGTCCAAATCATCTTCTGCAGTCACTGGAGAAGTCACATATGGTGAGTAACGGCTTGGGTTTTTGGAAATCCCAGCGATCAATGCGGATTCTGGCAAAGTCAGCTCGGACACATCCTTGTTGAAATAATGATGTGCAGCCGCCTGAACGCCGTAGTTCCCGCGTGCCAAATTGATTTTGTTCAAATAATAGTAGAGTATCTGATCTTTGCTCAAAAGTTTTTCGATCTCAATCGCATAGTATGCGTCGGTGATTTTACGATCCGCACTTTTGCCAGCGCTGGTGTATAGGTTTTTTGCCAGCTGCATCGTAATGGTTGACGCTCCTTGCTCGAGGCTGCGTGTCTTGATGTCATGCCATAGCGCACCAAAAACCCGCTTCACGTCGACGCCGTTGTGGTAATAGAATCGCTCGTCCTCAATTGCGACGATTGCTTCCTTCAAACTTTGTGGCATCTGTTCGAGTGGAACAACGGTTCGATTTTCTCGTCCCGTTACTTTTTCGAGAAGGTTGCCCTGTGAGTCGAAGATGAATGATGTATCATCCAGCATCTCTGAGATTTTTGTCGGGTCGATCGGCTCGGCATTTTTTATGACATAGAGCGTGTAGCCGCCGACGGCAATTCCTCCTGCAAAAATTGTTATGAATATCAGCAAGAAGAAAACTTTGAGAATGCTAAAGCGCTTCTTTTTTCTCTTGCGTTTTTTCTTTTTTGGAGTTTCCTCATTTGTAGTTAAAAACATAATATCCTCCTAACCAATGACATTATATCACGAGTGGGAGGATATTAATAGTTTTTATAGCAAATTTCATTGAATTGTAACCTTTGTAACTATTTGTATACAACCTGTTTTGATGAGACGACAAGCTCGCCGTTTTTGTAAACATCTTTGATATGATTTTTGCCAAAATGATAGTAGATGTAGTCGAGGCTCGGTGCGTCCATGATCGCAATGTCGGCAGATTTGCCAACTTCGAGCGAGCCGACAGATTTGTTTCGGCCGATCGCATAAGCGCCGTTGAGCGTCGTTGCCGTGAGCACTTCGTATGGGGTCATTCGTAGGTACAAACAGCCAAGTTGCATCACAAACTGCAGATTGCTCGACGGGCAGCTGCCCGGGTTGTAGTCGCTTGAGAGTGCTACTGCTACATTGTGCTCGATCATTTTTCTCGCCGGAGCAAAGGTATTTTTCATCAACGAGAAGGTGGTTGCTGGAAGAAGATTGGCGATGACACTCTTTTCGCCCATCATTTTTATTCCTTCGTCGCTTGCCGCCATCAGATGCTCTGCGGAAATTGCGCCGACTTTTGCAGAAAGTTCTGCACCGCCGAGCGAAACAATTTCGTCTGCATGAACTTTGACCTTGAAGCCTAATTTTTTTGCCGCTTCGAGAATTTTGTAAGAATCTTCTACTTCAAAAATCCCATGCTCGCAGAAAATATCGCAGAATTCGGCAAGGCCAAGCTCTTTGATCTGCGGGAGCATTTCGTTGATGATCAAGTCGATATAGCCTTGTTTGTTCTCTTTGTATTCAGGAGCGATCGCATGTGCACCCATAAAAGTGGTGACAATATCGATTGGATGAATTTGGCTCAGCATTTTTGCTGCTTGAAGCTGTTTGATTTCGTTCTCGAGATCGAGTCCATAGCCACTTTTTGCTTCGACCGTTGTTGTGCCGAGCAGGAGCATATCATCGAGCGTTTTTTTCGCCTTCATCACGAGCTCATCTTCGCTCGCTAATCGAGTTGCTCGCACGGTGCTCAGAATTCCGCCACCAGCAGCGAGAATATCCAGATAGCTCACGCCGTTTAGTTTTTTGCCAAATTCATTTTCTCTGGATCCGCCAAACACAAGATGCGTGTGGGAGTCGACAAAGCCAGGCAGCGCAATCGTGCCCGAGTAGTCGATGACCATACTCGACTCGTTTATCCACAGCTGGTAGTCTTCGTTTTTTCCAAGCGCAATAATTTTTCCATCTTCAATGACGATAAATGCGTCTTCAATTACGAGAAGCTCGTTCATTTTTGCACCTTTGATGGACTCGCCACGATCCTGTGGCGTATAGAGACGATCAAAATGCGTCAATATTTTTCTTTTCATCGCATCACCTATAGTTTTGCATTAATTTGTTGCAAAAGATTTTTTGCCAGTTCATCCGCTTCCGTTTCAAATGCGGTGATTTCTTGCAAGGTTTTTGCTGCACGATCCGCATCTTTTACAGAGGAAAGATTAATTTTTACATTCATATTCGCGCCTTTGAGCCCAGCGTTGAGCAAGAGCACGCCCACGCCAAGGTCTGAAATCGCATTGGCATTACCAAAATCGACAAGCACTTGCAACTGTCTCAGCGCAGTGACAGAGAGCTCGCTCATACGATATGGCGTCGCAATCGCCAGCCATGTCGCATCTTGAATGGCAGCGGAGCGGATTTTTTTCTCCTCGTCCGTTTCTTTTGGCAGTTTGAACGCTGCCATAATATGGTTGAATGCTTCGGTATCTTTGTCAATCAGCTCGGTGAGTTCTTTGCGAAAATCTTCGAGCGTCTGGAAAGCGGATTCGAATTTTACTTTGTCCGAGTCAGCAACTTCGGCGTACGCTTTTTTACTTACGGTCAACTGGCACATCATCGATGCGAGTCCGCAACCGAGCGCAGAAGCAAGAGAGGAGCAGGAGCCGCCGCCTGGGGCAGGGGCATCCGACGCTACCGTTTGCAGAAAATCATTTACTTTCAATTCGGTTAGCATAATTCCTCCTATAGATTTCTCTCGAGCACTTGATTGATGTCAAAATCTTTGAGTTTCAAATGATATTTTGCGGTGTCAATCAGATTTTTCATCGGAACAAGACCGACGATTTCAGAATCGGTGACATAAGTTCCATGCGCATGCGCTTCACGCTCCACGGTATCAAACACACGATAGATGGTGGTGTAATCTGGGTTCACAAGGTTCATCGACACTTGTGCACGACCAGTTTCTTCGATGAGTAATCCCATCGCTTTGCAGTAACGGAATCCACCTTTGGCAAAACGAATCGCATTAGCAATATCTTTTGCAATCGCCACATCGCTGGTAGCAAGGTTGATATTGTAGGCAATTAGCGGCGGACGAACGCCAAGTGCAACCACGCCTGTTTTTGGGTTGAGTTCTTTTGGCCCAAAATCTGGAATCCACTCGGGTTGTTTTATTTTTTTCGCCATTTCTTCGTATTGGCCACGACGAATGTCTGCGAGATTTTCACGATGTGGTGCAGTTGCGGATTGCTCGTAAAGCGTCACCGAAATATTCGCATCATATCCGATTCGTTCAGCAAGTTTGCGAGACATCTCTACCGCTTCTTCTTGTGTGATGTCGCTAATTGGGATAAGAGGAATCACATCGACAGCGCCCATGCGAGGATGACCGCCTTGATGCGTTCTCATGTCGATAAGCTCGCATGCTTTTTTCGCAAGGCGGTAGGTCGCCTCAATCACTGCCTCGGGCTCTCCCAGATAAGTAATTACCGTACGATTGTGATCTTTGTCCGATGCGTAATCGATCAGTTTGACCCCGCTGACATTACGCACTTCGTTCACGATTTTTTCAACTTTTTCGAGGTCAGTTCCTTCACTAATATTCGGAACACATTCAAGAATTCTTGGCATAATAATCTCCTTTGAAAAGTTTATTTGATTTTACTGTATCATATTTTGAGTGATTTATAAAGATGAGAAAATAATTTGAAAGAAAAAATCTTCTTGGTTTCATCATGCAGAGCAAAATAATAGGAGAAAACGCTGGGCTTTCTCCTAAAAATTTATTTGTTCTGCCAAAGTATTCAATAGAAGCGTCGTTTTGCGTATGGTCTTGTACGAATGTTGAACAAAACGGATTAAGCAATTCGTTCTGCCTCAATTCACACGTCAGTTTTGTAAGATAATGTCCTATATCTTCACTTTTCCATCCAAAATATCTCTTAGTGCATTTACAGCATGCTCGAGATCGCTTTTTGTTGTGAAGTGGGAGAGGCTCAGACGCACCGTGCCTTGTGGGTAAGTGCCATAAGTCATATGCGCTCGTGGTGCGCAGTGAATCCCTGGACGATTGTCGATGCCAAAATGGCTGCCGAGCAGATAAGAAGCATCCGCATTGTCCATCGATTGGAAATCGA
>JBHBDS010000100.1:0-10136 GCA_041784625.1 Filifactoraceae bacterium | reverse complement strand
GTAAAATAGCAAGTGGTATTGTGAATCATGACATCGTATGGGATTGAAGAGAGACAAATCAGCGACAAGATTGTGGATGAAGCAAATTCGAGCGGATAGATTTGGAAATTTGCAAATTGGAGTGCTACGTATGAAACAAGCAGTAATATTTTTTACAAGAGTTCCAGTCAAAGGGAAAGTCAAGACGAGATTGGCTCAAGGCATTGGCGATGAAGAGGCGCTTTTTTGGCAGAGGGAATTTATCCAAAAAATCACCAGAGAGTTGTTTGAACTCTCGTATTCGGACGAAAAAAAGACCGACAACAATTATTACAACAATAATAATAATATGCCTTTTCATCAAGGGGACGAGACATCGAAAACAGTAGATTGTCAACGGTCAAATCCAAGCGACAAAGAGACGAAAAAAAATATTTCATCCTTGAGCAGACCCAATCAAAAAACATTCTATGTTTTTCACACGTCGGATGAGGAAGTTCATATTCTGCAAGAGGTGATGAGAAATGCGCTCGCATTGACAAAGAGCAAAGAAATCAAGCAAGACGGTACGGAAAATATTTCGAGGCAAAAACACAATCCAATCGCATTGGCAAAAAGCAAAGAAATCAAGGAAGATTGCACCGAGAATAATGCAGTGCAAAAAGACAAAAACCTAGAAATAAGCTCGAATTACTTTTTTGAGCAACTGATTTTTGTCGAGCAATGCGGCGAAAATCTTTGGCAAAAGATGAAGAATGCGCTCGCATTTGCTTTTGCGCAGGGAGCGGAGCAGGCGATTCTATTTGGCTCGGATGTGCCAGAGCTCGGCGCAGAGATTTTGGCAGATTCACTCTCTTTGCTGGAGCATAACGATGCGGTGCTCTGCCCGACCTATGACGGTGGCTATTATCTGATTGGGATGAGGGAGCTGATCCCACAGGCGTTTGAGCATATCGGCGAAAAAGTTTTTGACGCTACCATCCGCAACATCGAGCAAGCTGGAAAAACCTGCGCCATTGGAACAAAACTCAATGACATCGATACGCTTGATGATCTCAATCGATATATTCAGACGGCAAAAAAAGATCGTGCGTGAAGCAATCTGCCGAACCAAAAACAAGAAACAAGAAATGACGAAAGCGCTTAGCAATTTCCAAGCTTGCGTTTTCGCTTTTTTTGTGTGAAAATATAAGGGCGGTCTAAAAATCTTAGCGTGTTTAGCAAAGGAATCCCATGGAAAAATTATTACGACAATATCTGATAAAACAAAATGGAAAAAATCTGCACATCGCTGGAGACCCGAGCGATTGGCAGATTGAGAAGCTGGCACAGGGCGAGTACAACATCAACTACACTCTGACAAGCGGAGAACAAAAACTCGTGCTTCGTCTCAACACGGCAAGCCAGATGCATTTGCCAAATCAGATCGAGTACGAATATTTTGCGCTCGAGAATCTCGCAGCTTCGGGCGTGACACCGAGGCCACTCTACTACGACGACAGCAAAAAGGAACTGCCATATGGATTTCTCGTGATGGAATATCTCTCTGGTCGTCCGCTGGTGTATGAGCAAGATCTGTCCAAGGCAGCGAGAACGCTTGCGGCAATTCATACGACAGCGATGGATTTTTCCCATCTGATTGAGCCGAGCAATCCGAAGCAGGCGATGCTGGATGAGTGCCACGTTATGTTTGCTAAGTACAAAAATTCGCCGCTTGCCGAGCCCAAAAAAATTGCGCAGATCGAAAGAATGCTGTCTATTGGCGAAAAACTCACCGCCGAAGAAAAAACCTACCGCTGCTGCATCAACACGGAGCTGAACTCGGGCAACTTTATCGTGTCGGAGTCCAAGTGCTTTCTCGTCGACTGGGAAAAACCGCTCTACGCTGATCCTGCGCAGGACCTCGGGCATTTTCTCGCACCGACCACCACGCTGTGGAAGACCGAGACCATCCTCACGATGGAGAGCATCCAAAAGTTTGCCCAAGAATATATCACCTGCGTGGATCATCGATACGATACGAGCGGAATTTATGAGCGCACGCAGAACTATATCAAGCTCAACTGCCTGCGTGGACTGACTTGGTGTGCGATGGCATGGGTCGAATATCAAGGCGAAAAAGAAATCCAAAACGAAGACACGAGAAAAAAACTGGATTTTTATCTCAGTGACGATTTTTTGGACAAAATCGAAAAAGAGTATGTGGTGGTGTAACCCCATCTCGTCAGAAGAAGTGGGTTGAACATAAATTATTTTAGGAGGAATCATATGGAAACATCTATTTCAAAAAAACCTTTTGGTTTTTATGTATGCTCGATGGCATTTACTTTCGAGCGATTTGCTTTTTATTCTGCAAAATGGCTGATGACGATTTTTGTCGCAATGAGTTTTGCAGAGGGAGGACTCGGGCTCACATCGACCGATGCAGCCAAAATGTCCGCCAACCTTGTAGCGTTTACATACTTGGCGCCGCTGCTTGGATCGTATCTTTCGGACTACAAAATCGGAGCGAGATACCTCGTGCCAGTGGGAATGACGCTCATGGGCGTTGGCTATCTCGTCGGATGGCAAGCGACCTCGGCGTTTCAAATCAATCTGATGATCACACTCGTGTCGATCGGAACAGGACTTTTCAAATCGCAAACCAATGCGATCACCGGAAGATTGTTTGACGACGAATCGCTGCTAGACGGTGCATTCTCGACGCAATATTCTTTTGTCAACATCGGCTCATTCATCGGAACCACCATCATCGGCGTGCTTGCGCTTCAATACGGACACCAATTCTGCTTGCTTATCTGCGGAATCATTATGTTCGTCGATGCGATCTGGTTTGTGTTTGGCTGGAGATACCTTGGCGAAGCAGGCAAAAAACCATTTAAGGTAAACGAAGTCAAAGCAGTCGAAGAGAAAAAAGAAGAGCAAGCAAAACCGCTTACAGAGCTTGAGAAAAAAAGAATCGCAGCCATCGTTTTGGTTTCAGGATTCTCGATCGTGTTCTGGGTGTTCTGGTATCTTGCATATATGCCAATCTACTTCCACTGGGGCGAAGGCGCAGCGAATTGGATGATCGGAAGTTTCGAAGTGCCAACGGCGTGGTTTGACTCGCTCAACGCACTTGGATGTATCGTGCTTGGACCAATTCTTGGAATGATCTGGACAAAACGTGCGCAAAGCCCAAAAGGCGACTGGAATATGTTCCAAAAAACGGCGCTTGGAATCATTCTTCTCGGCGTGTCCTATGCGATCTTGGCATTTACCGAAATCATTCGTGGTGGAGAGCCAGCGTCACTGCTGTGGATTGCGCTCTTTGGTATCGTGCTCACTTTGGGAGAAATGGTGTTCTCGCCACTTGGCAACTCATTCATCACCAAATTTGCGCCACCAAAACTACTTTCTACCATGATGGCAGTGTGGGTTGTGGCAGTATTCTTCGCAGGAAAATCGTACGGAGACATCTACGCATTCACGCTCAAATTCCCATTTGCGCCAACGTATTTCATCATCGCAGCAATCACGCTCGTGTGCGGTGCGATTCTATGGATGCTTAGCGGCAGATTGCAAAAATTGGTCATTGAAGAAGAACAATAACTTTGATACAATACTTTCAAATGAAAGGAGCGGCAAATGAACAAACGTTTTGAAAATGTGATTGCAAAAATGAAATCCGAAAATGTGCCACAGCTCATCGTTTCGGATCCAGTAGCGATATTTTATTTGACAGGCAAATGGATTCACCCAGGCGAGCGACTCTTGGCGCTGTACATTCACCAAGATGGCGATTGCAAATTGATTATCAACGAGCTCTTTCCGCAAGAAGGTGATCTCAGTGTAGAACTCGTGTGGTACAATGACATCCAAGACGGCGTTGAGATTCTATCAAAACACTTGCACGACGATGAAGTGATGGGAATCGACAAGGAATGGCCAGCAAAATTCTTGCTCCGACTTCAACAAATTTTCCCAAGCAAAAAATACGTCAACAGCTCGCTGCTCATCGATGAGGTTCGTATGATCAAGGGCGAGGATGAAAAAGAACTCATGAGAGAGTCATCCCGCATCAATGACCAAGTGATGGCAGAGCTCGTACCATGGGTTGCCAAAGGACTTTCGGAAAAACAGCTCGGCGAAAAAGCAAAAGAAATTTTCCGCTCACATGGCATCGAAAAAGTTTCGTTTGAGCCAATCACGGCGTACGCAAAAGGCGCAGCAGATCCTCATCACGAAAATGACGACACGCTTGCCAAAAAAGGCGATTGCGTCGTGCTCGACATCGGCGGATTCTACAAAAATTACGCGTCGGATATGACACGCACGGTATTCATCGGCGAAGTATCCGAGCGCCAAAGAGAAATCTACGAGATCGTCAAAGAAGCGTGCGCAAGAGGAATCGCCGCAGCAAAACCAGGCAATCGTATGTGCGATGTCGACCTTGCGGCGAGAAACTATATCACTGAAAAAGGTTTTGGAAAATATTTTACGCACCGCACAGGACACTCGATTGGTCTCGAAGATCATGAATATGGCGATGTGTCCAGCGTCAACGAGCAAGTGATTCAAGTGGGACAATGCTTCTCCGTCGAGCCAGGCATTTATCTGCCAGACGAAGGGATCGGCGTTCGAATCGAAGACCTCGTGCTCATCACTGAAGATGGATGCGAAGTGCTCAACAACTACACCAAGGATTTGATCGTCGTTCCAATGGAATAAAAAAACGCAAACAACCTTTAGCGAAAAATCTGGAGGTTGTTTTTCTTTGAGCAAAAAATCGACACAAATCGCTATGCTTTGTTAACAGCGAAGAGATTTTTCGCTCGATATGACACAAAAAAAGACTGAACACCAAAGCATTCAGTCTCATATTCTATAACATACTTACACGATTTCTACCTTTTTCCTTGCTGAGATACATCGCCGCATCCGCACGATCGATGATGGACGCAACGCTATCCTCTGGTCGAATCACCGTGCCGCCGATCGAAATTGTCACACGATACTCCTGACCGCCCTGTTCACGCAGCACCGAGTTTTCGACAAGCATCCGCAATTTTTCGGCGATCTGCTCAAGCTCATGCTGGTTTGACATCGGAAAAATCCCGACAAATTCTTCGCCACCAAATCGTCCAACAAAATCCGATTTACGAACTCCACTCAGCAAAGTTTTGGAAACCATCTGGAGAATTTTGTCCCCGAGATGATGACCATAATTGTTGTTGATGATACGGAATTTGTCGATATCCATAAAGAGAAATCCAAATGGAATACCCAGCGAGTGATACTCCTGGAACCTCGACGCCAAAATCGAATCCAAGTAACGACGATTCGGAAGCCCCGTGAGCTGATCATATAGCGCCAGCATCTTGAGCTCCTCGTCCGAATATTGATGATTGCTCTCGTAAATAATTTTTTCGTGCGGAGCGAGGTCCTCCTCTGCAGCTTCAAAAAGTTCAATCGCACCAACGACTTTTCCATTCTCGCTCATTGGAAAAACTTTAATATTCACCTTAACACGATGTCCTTCTTTGTGATGAAGATACGCCGACGCTCGGCGAGGTTGTCCATCCGCAAGCGATGCCGTCAGCGGACAGCCATCGGTACATAATTTTTTGCCCGAATCATCCACATGATTCAGGATATTATCATTGCAACACTTTCCAACCACATCTTCTGCGGCAAAACCCGTGAGACTCTCTGCACCTTTGTTCCAAAAGGTCAGCTGCTTCTCTCTGTCCACAAAATATACGCCAGAGTCGATGTTGTGTAGCATTTCCTCATATATACAGCAATGTTCCTGCAAAATTCTTTTCATACAAATTTCCTCTGTCTAGTCAAAATCTGCTGTGCATAATTATACGAAAATTTTCAAAAAAGGTCAATACAAAATCGATTAATTAATAAGAATAGCAAAGTTGAAAATACAGCAATGGGAACGAATTAGTCCATGCTAAGATATAAAATTATTTGTCGATAGTTATTGAATAGGTATTCGAGTATAGTACAAGAGGAAAAAGCTTGGAAATTTTGTATGAATTGATCCAAAATGTTGAGCGAGAGCAAAAATTGTGCTATGGTAGAAGAAGAAAGGAAGGTAAAGTTTGAGCGAAAAGTCGATGGCAAAGGCGTTGCCAAAACCAATCAACAAATGGATATTGTTTTTTTATCTGCTTCTTTTGGCGAAGCTGGTACTTTTTCGTGTGCCCGTAGCCAATGTTTTGGACCAAGCAGGACTACAAACCATGCTCGAAAAATGGAGCACCGCAAACCTTGAGCCATTTCAAACCATCAAACTTTACTGGAATTGGAATCATCACTACTGGTCCACGATCAACCTCGTCGGCAATGTGGTAGCGCTCATTCCGTTTGGCTATCTTTTGCCAGCGAGCTTTCCAAAAATAAAATTTTTCAAAACCATCTTCATCGGAATTATTTTTATTCTGCTCATCGAATTTTCGCAGCTCTTCACAGGCCTCGGCGAATTTGATGTCGATGATATTTTGCTCAACTTCTTTGGCGTTCTGATTGGATACATTTTATTTGCGATCAGAAAACCGAAACGAAAATAGAGAATAACAAGCGAGAGTATGTTCCAATGAAAGAGCATACTTTTTTGCATTGTTCCGCTAATCGAGAAATATTATTTCGATCGCTTGCTATTGTTCCGTAAACAAAAGACCCAACTGTGGAAAAATCCATGTGGGTCTTTTTGATTGTTCGTAGAGTATTATGTTTTCGATTGGATTATTATTTCAAAACATCGACGCCCATATATTTGCGTAGAACTTCTGGAATCACCACGCTGCCATCTTTTTGCTGATAATTCTCAAGGATCGCAGCGACCGTACGTCCTACGGCAACACCAGAGCCGTTGAGCGTGTGAACGAATTCTGGCTTCTCTCCTTTGCCACGGCGGAATCGAATATTGGCACGTCTCGCTTGAAAATCTTCGAAATTCGAGCAAGAAGAAATTTCGACATAGCGATTGTAGCTCGGCATCCACACTTCGAGATCGTATTTGAACGCTGCAGTAAATCCGAGATCGCCCGAAGAAATTTTGACCACACGATATGGCAGACCGAGGAGTTGCAATACTTTTTCCGCATCCGCAGTGAGTGTCTCAAGCTCTGCATAAGAATCTTCTGGCTTGGTGAATTTCACCAGCTCTACTTTTTGGAACTGATGCTGACGAATCAGACCTCTCGTATCACGACCCGCAGAACCAGCCTCTGCACGGAAGCATGGCGTGTAAGCGCAATATTTGATCGTAAGTTCATCCGCATCGAGAATCTCATCACGGTGGATATTGGTCACAGGCACTTCGGCAGTCGGCACGAGGAAATACTCCAATCCATCGAGCTTAAACATATCTTCCTCAAATTTTGGCAGCTGACCCGTTCCCACAAAGCTCTGACGATTCGCAATAAATGGTGGAAGCACTTCCACATATCCATGCGCCGCCGTGTGCGTATCGAGGAAAAAGTTGATCAGAGAGCGCTCGAGTCTTGCACCATAATTTTTGTAGAGCGTAAATCTTGCGCCTGTGATTTTTCCCGCAGTTTCAAAATCGAGCACGCCGAGATCCGTTCCAAGATCCCAATGCGCTTTTGGTTCAAAATCAAAAGCGGTTGGCTCGCCCCAGCGACGAATTTCCACATTGTCGTCATCGCTGTCGCCCTTTGGCACATTTGGATTTGGAATATTTGGGATGCGCATCATTTTTTCACGAAGCGTCGCCTCCACTTCCTTAACCTGTGCATCCAGTGCGCCGATCTCATCCGAAAGCTTTTTGAGCTCCGCCATCAGCTCGGTCGTGTCCTTGCCCTCTTTTTTGTAAACAGGAATTTTTTTGGAATTGGTGTTGGATTCGTTCTTGAGCACCTCCACTTTTTGGAGCAAAGCAATACGCTGATCGTCCAGCTCAACAACTTCATCCAGCGAAAAATCCGCCTCGCCACGCATATCCATAAGTACTTTGATTTCTTCCAAATTTTGCTTAATACGCTTAATGTCTAACATAAAAACCTCCTCCTGAAGTATAAATGTGAAAATAATTATTCCGCAAAACACGATTCAATATCAAACGATATTCAGCGTAGGTTGCGGCATTTTGCTGCGCAAAATGCTCGCCAACCTTGCTGTAGCACCTACAGCGACTCAACCTCACTCCCTACGGAAGTTTGTTTCGTCTTGTTAGGTGCGTAAAAAAACCCCGTCCAAATAGGACGAGGAACGTGGTACCACCTAAATTCAGCCGAAGCTCTCTGGGCATTAACGCAGCCAACGTGTAGGTTTGCCTACATGCTCAAGGGTAGATTCAGCAGCTATTCTACAAATTCGCACCAACCATTTGTTCTCTGAAAGAAATCACAGCCTATAGTCCCTATCATCGCTTTTTTGTTATCTTATCATCTCAAAAAAAATTTTGCAAGAATTTTTCGCAAAAAATTTTCAGAGCAGAGAATTGCAACTCATGAATGCAGTAGATTCTACGGAAAAAATTGATGAATGAACCTCAAAAAATTGTAAAGAATCATCGTAGATAAGAATTTTTTTCAAAACCGTTTTTTGGGATAATATCCACAAAAATGTTTTGCCATACGTCACAAAAATGGTGCAAGATGACAAAGTTTTTTAGTCTGCCATTAACACGAACTAACTGAAATTAGTGACTTATAACTTTTCTCGATAGAATTTACAAGCAGTCATTTATATGATATTTTTATAATAGGTTATGTTTGGAGGACGATATGAAAAAAAGTTTAGAAAATTTTATCCGGAAATTTGTCCGTGAATACAAAAAAAATAATAAAACCATCAGCAATTGGCAAGAGCCGCTCATCGCATACGCCGATGCCAACGACGTGCTTTTTGAAGAATTGCAAGATTTGATGGGCGACGGCTACGAGATTCCACGCAAAAGGCTCGTCAGTGCAAATACCGTGATTTCGATTTTCATTCCTTATGAAGAAGAGACCACCGCATCCAATCGACCAGGAAAAATTGCGTCACGCCAATGGGCATTTGCCTATGTCGAAACCACGAGACTGATGCGAGACCTCACCATCGCCATCAAAGAGCGACTCGAGAACAAAGGATACTCGACCATCCTCTCGCCATCGTATCCGTTTGAAAAAGAAATTATCGCCAGCGACTATTCGCAGCGATACACGGCATATATCGCGGGGCTAGGGAATTTTGGACACAACAATATGCTCATCACCGAAAAAGGATGCTCTGGACGATTTGCATCCGTCATCACCGAGCTCAAAATTCCGCCAAGCGAAAGACCAAGCGAGCCGCTTTGTCTTTTCAAACATGATGGAACCTGCCAAGCGTGCGTCGACGCCTGTCCGCAGGGAGCACTCACCGCCGATGGATTCAACAAAGAAAAATGCATCGAGAATCTCGAAGACAACCTCAAAATCTTCCGAGATCTCGGCGACTGCAGCGTGTGCGGCAAATGTATTTCCAATGCCGTGTGCAGCACGAGCAGCCCGATTGCGCTGTAATACTGCGATAAGATTGAAGTAGGATTATTCGTGAAGAAATAGTATTTGGAATAATTGACTTTGCATGACAAAGAGTAGTGAGAAAAAAGTGCAGTAGCGCTACGAGAAGAGATAGTAGAACAAACATCCGTAAGCGTACACTATGAGGAAGATAGTTTATCGATAGCTGTACAAAATAGTAGAATTAGCACAAACGCCGAAGAGAATTAATGATGATTGATTTTCTCTCGGTGTTTTTTTTTGTGCCATGTAACAGTCCAAGATAAAAAATAAGATTTTGAAGAAAAACTCCAAAAAATATTTTTGAAAAAATTTTTTTGAAAAAATATGTAGCGACCTTTTATTTCAATTGATGCGTGAAACGTTCTACGAAACGCAAAAGAATATTTTTTCACATAGAATTTTATTTCAGTTACCAACTTAAAAACGCACAAATCCAAAAAATCATCTGTCAACTTCTGGAATTTTTTGGTATAATATAAAAAATCGAATGAATCGCCAAATATTTTTGGACGAATCTTCGGGAGAAAAGAGGGTTCAAAATGGTTGCAAAATGCAACCCAAAAGTGAAAAATTGCTCCCAAATCTCCAAGGTTGACTACGCCTGACGAATCCATTGTGAATACCTTGTTAACTTTTGTTCCAGTCGTT
>JBHBDS010000099.1:0-26817 GCA_041784625.1 Filifactoraceae bacterium | reverse complement strand
TTCAGACAAAGAATTGAGATGGGAAGTTCTTTAGCGATTGCTAGAGAGCTTTTTTATTTGCGAGGAAAAATGAAGACAGTAAAAATTGCGTTCTACGGTAAAGGTGGCATCGGCAAATCGACCATTGCGAGCAATCTCGCTGCGGCTTTCGGCAAGATGGGTTTGAAAGTGCTCTTTATCGGCTGCGATCCCAAGGCGGATTCGACAAAGAGCATCACTGGCAAAAAATTGCAGCCACTCATCACTGCAATGCTCGAAAAAGGAGATTCTCTCACACGAGAAGAGATTCTGCATTATGGATTCTCATACATCGCTTGCGTGGAGACGGGCGGGCCATCGCCTGGCGTGGGCTGTGCGGGTCGTGGAATCATTTCGATGGTCGAGGAGCTCGAGCGTCACGAAATTTTTGAAGAGGATTGGGACGTCATCCTTTATGACGTGCTCGGCGATGTAGTGTGCGGCGGTTTTGCCGTGCCGATGCGTGAGGGTTTTGTCGATCATGTGTACATCGTCTCTTCGGGCGAGTTTATGTCCATCTATGCTGCCAATAATATTCTGAAAAGCATCGAAAATTTTTCGAGCAGTCGCAGCCCTTTTTTGTGTGGACTGATCTACAATCATCGGCAAAATCATGCCGAATTTAGTTTGATGCGGGATTTTGCAAAAAAGTCGCACGTGCCGATCGTCGCTGAGATTCCTTTTTCGCCGGAGCTTATTCTCAGTGAGCTAGAGCATAAGACGACCGCAGAAAAATTCCCTAGCTCGGAGATCGCACATCTCTTCCAACAAATAGCGAAAAAAATTCTTCATGGCCAAGAAAAGATTATTCCAAAGCCACTGGATGAGGAATCGATGGATACGCTTTCGCAAGAGTTCTTGGCAAAGATTTCGGGAGCAAAAAATGATTGAAAAAGCAACCAACAAAGATAGTTTTGATGAACTGATTGCGATTGCGCTCAGCAAGCCAAATGTGTATGTGATAGCGGTCGGCCCACCTGGATGCACACGTGTACTGTTTTTCCGTGCAATGCGGGCAAATTTGCTCGAGCGATATTCTGCATTCAATCTCTCGGCGATGGACATCATCTTGGGTTGCTATCAGGACAAACTATCCGCCTACATCACCGAGCTGCTTTGCGAAAAAAGCGATGTAAAGGGCATCATTCTCTATGCATCTTGCTCAGAGATACTGACGGGAATGCGATTTGATTCGCTCATTGCAGATGTCGAGAAAAAACACCAAATTACCGTCAGCGTGCTCGAGCGTGGGCCACTTGCCAAGCGAAAAGGTGCGCCACGCAAAAATATTCTCAAGATTTTGGAGCGATACGATGAATCTGTTTAATCGATACCTGCCACCGCTCATCAGCGATTATTCGGCGCTGCATCTATTTTTCTACAACAAAGATGCGACGGTCTTTTTGCTTTCGCCTGGCGGATGCAATCAGGTGACTCGTGAGGTGGACGAATATCGCCCGATGGAAGCGGCAAAACTTTACACTACCAAACTCAACGATGCGCACATCGCCTTTGGGCTTGAAAATATTATTGGTGCAAAAACGCTTCACGAGATCGAGATCGACACCGACTCCGAGTTCTTGGTACTACTCGGGAGCAGCGTCCCCAATATTGTTGGAACGAATTTCGCCCACATCGCCAAATCGATGGAGAATCATAGTGGCAAAAAAGTAATCCCATTTCAAACCAATGGATTTGATTCCTATTCCAAGGCGATTGCCGAGGCGTATGAAAAAATGTTTGAGCTCCTCTGTGAAACCGATGAATTTGATCTATGCTCCGAAGATTTGCTCGAATCAGAGATGCGATATGATAAAATGGAAAATTTCAATGCGCAAAAGAATCATTCGAATCAAGATGATATTTTGATGCAAAAAGACTTACTCCAGTCAGGCAAATCCATTGAATCACCTAAGAAAATCATCAACCTCATTGGTTACAACCCGATTGTCCATGGACACGAGAGGTTTTTGCACGAAATCATTGCACTCTTGCAGCACGACGAGATTGAAATCTGTTTGGACGGGACGAATGCTTTCCAAAACATCTCCGTCAGCAGCGAAAATTCCTTCGGCGAGGACAACCCCTCTGCGACAGATAATCGTTCTTGCATTGACAATTCGCGGGCACAAAATCCCACCGGAACAAAACTTCTTGGCAACACAAGAATTTCTGTTCGAGAAAAAATATCGCCTCACGCACAGCTCACGCTTGTCTTATCGGAGGAAGCAATTTCTCTAGCCAAACTATTGGAGGAAAAGTACCTAACTCCGTATGAACGTGTGCTGCCGATCTCAAGAAACGGCGCATGCGAGATGGTTGCCATCGTCGAAAAATATTTAGGAATTTGCTTGGTGTCCAAAAGTAATAACGGAGAATGCAATCAGGGCATCATCCAAAAAATTTGTTCAAATGACGATTTTCTCCAGCGGAATCACTCTATACAGACAGCTCAACCTTTGGACAATCAACAGGATATTCTCCCTCATGATCAAACGGACAATCAGAATTGCAAAACCAATAATTTAGGAAATGCAAATTGTTCCAAGCATCATGGCGTTTTGCCAGTTGAAAATATTGCTTACCAGGAGAATCCAAGAATTCTACTATTCGGCGAGCCATTTTTCTCTGCTTTTTTGAAAAAGAGCTTGCAAAAAGATTTTGGGATTAGCCAGATCACGATTATCTCGCCTTTTGAAAAGGCTGCAAAACGAATTTTTTCAGACAAAATGTATGAGGAAATTCATTTTGATACGACGGCAGAAGTTTTGCTTAGCGAAATATCCAAGTCGGATGTGATCATTGGCGATCCCTTATTAAAGGAGGTGTTTCCAGAAATTGCAAACCGCTTGATCCCTCTGCCCTTTGTGGGACTAAGCGGAAGAGAATTTGTCGAGAGCGCTTACGAGTACATCGGCGAAAAGGGCTACCATTATTTCAAAAAGTATTTACAGACAGGAGATTGAAAAAATGAAAAAAATTAGTATTCTTTCTTTGGTAATGGCATTGATGCTGTTTGCGATGACCGCTTGCGGCGGAAGTTCGACCACTGCGACAACCGAAACAGCGCCAGAAGAAACCGCAACAACAAAAGTAGTTACCGATATTCTAGGAAGAGAAGTGGAAGTTCCAACCGAGATTAACTCCATCGTTGTAACACCAATTCCATATACTTCGATGATTTATGCAATCGACGGAACAGGCGAAAAACTCATTGCAATTCACCCATCGGCAAAAAAGGCGTACGAAAAATCAATGCTGAAAGTGCTTGCACCAGAAATTGAAAATGCGTCGGACGAATATATTGCGGCAGATTTTACTGTCAATGTGGAAGAAATTGTAAAACTAAATCCCGATGTTGTGATTCTATGGAGCAACCAAGAGGATGATCTCAAAAAACTGGAGCAAATGAACATTCCAGTAATCACATTGACCAATGGGGCAAACTCGGACATCGACCAAATGCTTGCAAATATGAAAATCATCGGCAGCCTTCTTGGCAAAGAAGAGCAAGCGGATGCACTGATTCAGTACAACATCGACACAGAAGCATATTTCCAAGGCAAAGCTGGCGAAATCGATGAAGCGAGCAAACCAAAAGTGCTTTACCTACGAGACAAGGAGCTTAAAGGATCGGCAGGAGATAGCTTCAACCAACGATTGATTGAGCTTGCGGGCGGTGTGAATGTTGCAAGCGAAGTTGCTGGTGCATGGGTTGAAATGTCCATGGAACAAATTATTGCGTGGGATCCAGAAATTATCTATCTTAGTCATTTCGACAGCATCACACCAGAAGATCTGTACAACAATACAATTGAAGGACAAGATTGGAGCCAAGTTTCTGCAGTCAAAAACAAAAAAGTTTTCAAAACTCCAATCGGAATTTATCGTTGGGACGCACCAAATGCGGAGACTCCGCTATTCCTAAAATGGATGGGACAAGTTCAACAGCCAGAAGTATTTGCCGACTACAATTTGGAAAATGACGTGAAAGATTTCTACAAAAACTTCTTTGGTCACGATCTGACAGATCAAGAACTTGCTTCGATCTTCAACAAATAGTTTCAAAAGGAAAACTCATGGATAACATCAGCAAGGATACCAGCTACAAAAAAATACTGCTCGCAGTCGCCGCACTGTTGTTCTGCGCCGTCGTCATTGCGCTGAGCGTCGGAAAATATTATATTTCATTTGGCGACACGCTCAAAATATTGTTCTCTCGCATCGTTCCGATTACCAAAACTTGGAGCGATACGGCTGAGGGCGTGATATTCAACCTTCGCTTGCCACGACTTTTGGCAGCGATTCTGGTTGGGAGTGCATTTGCGGTTTCGGGCGCATGCTACCAAGCCGTGTTTAAGAATCCTTTGGTCTCTCCCGATCTACTCGGCGTGTCCTCTGGGGCAACGGTTGGTGCTGCGACTGTAATTCTGCTCGGCGGAAACAAAATTTTTGTCCAGCTCGGCGCTTTTTGGGGCGGAATCATTGCGGTTGTACTCGCAACCGCCATCCCAAAGCTGCTCAAAAACAACTCGACCGTGCTGCTCGTGCTCTCGGGAATTATCGTGAGCGGATTGATGAACTCCCTCATCGGCGTGATCAAATTCATTGCCGACCCCGAGAACGAACTCGCTGCGATCGTGTACTGGCAGATGGGTAGCCTTGCAAAAATTCATATGCCCGACGTGTACGCCATATTCCCCGTAATTTTTGTTGCAACCGCCGTGCTCCTTGCGTTGCGCTGGCGAATCAATATTCTTACGCTCGGCGACAATGAGGCGCAGCTGTTGGGCGTGAATGTGACTTATCTACGAACGACAATCATCATTTGTTCCACGATGCTTACTGCGGCGGCGGTGAGCATCTCTGGAACGATTGGCTGGCTCGGACTCGTCGTGCCGCATCTGGCTCGACTGCTCGCTGGGCCAGACAATACCAAATCACTGCCCGTGTCGATTTTTATGGGTGCGATCCTGCTGATCTTCGTGGACACTTTGGCTCGAAATTTGATCACCGCAGAACTTCCGCTGACCATCCTCACAGGATTGATCGGCGCACCATTTTATTTTTGGCTGCTCACAAGACAGAGAGTGAGGTTGTAAGATGATACTACAGGTACAAGATTTATCCTATTTCTATCACTCGGACAAAATTTTATTTCAAAACGCCAATTTTTCGCTGGAAGAAGGCAGTATTTTGTCCATCCTCGGGCCAAACGGCGCAGGCAAATCGACCATGCTCAACTGCCTCGTCAATCTTCTTTCGCCAAAGAGCGGAAAAATTTTGCTCGATGGAAAAGACATCTCGACCATGAGCGCTGCGGAGATTGCACGATACATCGGCTACGTGCCGCAGATCAATCTGCCAACCTACGGATTTATGGTCAAGGATTATATTGCGATGGGACGAGCACCAAAGATCGGATTGTTCTCCAAGCCGTCGAAAAAAGATTACGAGCTTGTGCAAAATGCGATGGAGCGGATGGAAATTGCTCACCTCGCCAACAAACCGTACACCGAAATCAGCGGTGGCGAAAGACAAAAGGCGAGCATCGCCAAAGCGCTGGTTCAAGAGCCAAAAATTATTATTCTCGACGAGCCGACAGCGTACCTTGACTTCGGCAATCAGCACAAGACGGTGAAACTCGTAAAATCTTTGGCAGAAGAAGGCTACACTGTGATCATGACCACGCATCAGCCCGATCATGTCATCGAGCTCAACGAGTATGTCGCCGTCATCGATCGAGGAGGAAAATTTTCCTTCGGCAAAACGAGCGAAATCGTATCCGAAGATACACTCTCTGCGCTGTATGACATCTGCGTCAAGCTTCCGTATATCGAAAAACTAGACAAAACTGCAGTCTGCGCCATGGGATAGACTTTTGATGAAAAGAGTACACGTTGGGAAATGAGCCGCAAGGTGATGATTGGAAGCACTATCCTTTCCCATCTGATTTGAGTGCCCAAATGTGTCGAAAATATTTTTTCGAAGAATAAAAGATCATCCATAATTTTTGCAAATCAAAAAAGCACAGTACCTCATATGAAGTATCGTGCTTTTCTTGTAATCAACATGTATTCTCACAGGCGACTTTCTTATCGAAGTTATCGTAATATTTATTTCTCCATGACAAGAATGTGTTTTCTTTGTTTCGAACCATTTACTGCATTTCCACATAGGAATTATTTTTCCAATGTGGTTTTGGTGCAGCTTAGCGGTGATTTTTTTCTATCGTTCTTCTCTAAAATACGGTACGGACAAATCCTTTGGTGGTCGATCTTCGGGTTTATTTTTTCGAGTTGAAATAATAATGACGCCGATGGTACACAGATATGGCAGCATATCGATCAGGTATTGCGACAGATGGATGCCCATTCCTTGGAGCCGAAAGCCGAGAATGTCGAGTCCGCCGAAAAGAATTGCGCCGAGCATCGCTTTGATCGGTTTCCACGAGGCAAAGATGACGAGTGCAACCGCAATCCAGCCGCGTCCTCCCGTTACATTGTCTTGCCATACAGGAATCGTAACGAGCGAGAGATATGCGCCGCCAAGTCCTGCAAGCGCCCCTCCAAAAACCGTGTGCACATACTTGTACAGCTCAATATTCACACCCGATGCGTCTGCAGAGGCAGCGGATTCGCCGACCGCACGCAGATTGAGCCCCCAGCGAGTTTTGTTAAAGTAAAATAGCGTAAGTGCGACAAGCAGATAGCTCAGATACACAAAAAGGTTTTGCTGAAAGAAAATTTCGCCAAGAACTGGCAAATCTCCTAGCACGGGAATTTTCATCGTGCGAAAAATCGACTTTACGCTTTCTGGTGCAGCCATTCCGACATAGGTTTTGCCTACAAAGCTCGCAAAGCCCGTCCCAAAGATCGTAAGCGCCAATCCCGTTACAACTTGGTTTGCACGCAATGTGATCGTGAGCAGCGAATAAATTCCTGCGCCGATCGCCCCTGCCGCCATCGCACCGAGCAGCGCCAAAAAAGCATTGCCCGTTGTATAACCTGTCGCAAAACCGATGACCGCTCCCATGATCATCATTCCCTCCACGCCGAGGTTGAGGTTTCCCGATTTTTCGGCATAGATTTCGCCGATGGTTGCAAAAAGCAGTGGAGTTGCTGCGCCAACGGCAGCTGCAAAAATTGGAATAATCATTATTTCGCCCTCCCTACTAATTTATATTGAATAAAAAATTCCGAGCCAAGGACGAAGAAGAGAATGATCCCTTGAATCATTCCTGCCACCGCCGAAGGAATTTGCATCGAGATTTGGACAAAATTTCCGCCTTGAAGCAAGATCGCAAAAGCAATCGATGTGAGCAAAATATATTGCGCCTTGAGTCCACAGAGCCATGTCGTGATGATTGCCGTGAATCCGTAACCACCCGACAAGGTGTAGCTGAGTGTTTTTTCCATGGCGGATGCTTGGATCATGCCGACGAGTCCGCAGAGACCACCCGAGAGTGTAATCGCATACAAAATAATTCCATTGACATTCATTCCCGCATATTTTGCGGTGTTGATACTCTCCCCAACGACTTCAATCTCGTAGCCTTTTTTGGTGTATTTGATAAAAACATACATCAGCGCCGTAAGCACCAGCGCAATGATCCAACCGATATGCAGTCCCATGACCGATGGCAGCACCGCTTTTGGTGAAAAGGTTGGGATTTTTGGAAATCCTGTCGCTGCAGGATCTTTCCACGGGCCAAATTGCAAAAACTGTACGATCTTAATGGCAACATAGTTGAGCATCAGCGTGAAAATGGTTTCGTTTGTACCCATTTTCACTTTGAACACCGCAGGAATCAGCGCCCAGAGTCCGCCGACAATAATCGACACCGCTGCCATGGTGAGCAGCAGCACAGGTCGTGGCATCTGCTCTGCGTAATTGAGTGCAACAAAACTCGCCCCGAGCGCACCCATCATAATCTGTCCCTCACCGCCGATGTTCCAGAATTTCATCTTGAAAGCAACGAGGATTCCAAGGCTGGCGATGACAAGCGGAACGGCTTTGTTGATGGTTTCTTCCAGACGCATTTTTGTCCCGACAGCACCAAAAAACATTTCACTAAACACACGCATAGGATTGTAGCCGATCGCTGCGATAAAAACTCCTGTAAATGCAAGCGCACCAACAATTGCAATCGTCCGAATGATGAGGGCATAACGTGGGTCAATGTCTTCTCTTTTTGCAATCTTAATCATGTTGCCCTCCTTTCGTCTCTATTTCAAAACTAAGTTGCTCTGCTTGTTCTGTTTCTTGCTGTAGAAAGTCGTTCCCATTCTGCTCTTCTGCGACAGTTTCTCTTTCCTTGTCCACTTCAGATGCAGGCTCGCAAACCACTTTGCAGACCAGTTCTTCTTCGCTTCGTTGTTCTTTTTTCTGTTCTTTTTGCTGCTCCATGCGGAATTTCTCCACATCGTCTATACTTCCACCTGCCATCAGGATTCCGACTTCCTCTTTGCTTGTCGTATTCGTATCGACGATCCCCGTCACCATTCCATCGTAAATCACAGCGATTCGGTCACAGATTTCGAGCAAGATGTCGAGATCCTCGCCGATAAACAGCACGGCAACACCCTTTTGCTTTTGCTCATTGAGCAGATCGTAAATCTTATACGAAGCCCCGATGTCGAGTCCTCGCACTGGATATGCGGTGATCAGCAGTTTTGGGTTGGAGTCAATTTCGCGACCGAGCAAAACCTTTTGGATGTTTCCGCCCGACATTTTGCGCACTGGCTTGTCGATTCCTGGTGTCACAATTTCCAGACGCTCCACAATTTCTTCCGCTTTTGGCAGCATTTCTTTTTTGTTGATAAAAAGCCCCGGGCGCTTCTGATAGTCCTTGAGCATAATATTGTCCACGATGTCCATCGAGCCGACCAATCCCATGCCGAGACGATCTTCAGGAATAAATCCCATACGCACGCCGAGGTTGATAATTTCTCGTGGCGATTTGTCCACGATATTTTCGCCCTCAAAATAAATGCGTCCCGAGTTGGTTTTCATCAATCCGGCGATGGTTTCGCACAGTTCCTTTTGTCCCGAGCCAGCAAGCCCTGCCACACCGAGTATTTCGCCGCCAAACACATCGAGCGAAACATCCTTGAGTGCATAACGCTTCTCATGATCGAGCACGGTTACTTCGTCCAGCTCCAGCATCGGTTTTTCGGATTTTTGCGCTTTTGGTTTTTCAATCGCAAGCTCCACGGATTTTCCGACCATCATTTCAACCAGCTCTTTGGAAGTTGTTTTTGCCGTCTCAACCGTTGCGATGCTCTGTCCTTTGCGCAGAACGGTCACTCGATCCGAAATCTCCATCACCTCATTCATCTTATGCGTGATAATGATAATCGAGTTGCCCTGTTCTTTCATATTTTGCATAATCTTGAACAGCCTTTTGATCTCTTGCGGCGTAAGCACTGCCGTCGGCTCGTCCATGATGAGAATTTTTGCCCCACGATAGAGCACCTTGATGATCTCCAGTGTCTGTTTTTCGCCGACCGACATATTGTAGACTTTTTTGTTCGGATCGATGTCGAGACGATATTTGTCCGAGATGCTGCGAATTTCTTTGCTGAGTGCTTTGCTTCGAATGACTTGCTGTCCTTTTTGTCCAAGAATGATGTTTTCTTTTGCGCTGAGAACATCGATCAGCTTAAAATGCTGATGAATCATGCCAATTCCCAGCTCGATTGGCTCACTTGGCGAAGTAAAATGTTGTTTTTGCCCATAAATAAAAATAGAACCGCTGTCAGGAGAATAAATCCCTGACAGCATGTTCATGAGTGTACTTTTTCCAGCGCCATTCTCGCCCAAGAGCGCATGAATTTCGCCTTCGTATATCGTCAAATTCACATTTTCGTTCGCTTTTATGTTGCCAAAGCTCTTAGAAATATCCACCATTTCTATCGCTTTTGCCCTTTGCATAAAACCTCCGAATTAATTGGTTGTTCCGATGACACCTTTTACAAGGAAATCTGTCTGCCAAATTTTTGCACGATCTGGTTTTTCACCATCTGCAAATACGATGTCGCCCGCTTGATTTTGAACTGGTCCAGTAAATACATTGAACTCACCCGACTTGATCAGCGCTTGCACTTCGTCCACTTTTGCTTGTGCTCCCTCTGGTGCATTTTCGGTCAGTGGAAGGATTTCAACATAGCCATCTGCCATATTTCCATAGTAGCTTGTTGGTGTCCATGTTCCGTCCAAAATCGCTTGCACGGTGTTTACATAGTATACGCCGTGATGCCAGATTGGTGCCGTCATAAATGCTTTTGGCGCTGCTTGGTAGCTGTCGGAGTTGTATCCGATGGCAAATGCACCAGCTTCTTCCGCTGCAACCTGTGGTCCTGTCGTGTCGCAGTGCTGAGTGAGCACGTCGCATCCTGCTGCAAGAAGAGAATCCGCAGCTTCTTTTTCTTTCGCTGGATCATACCAAGAGTTTGTCCACACCACTTGAACCGTTGCGTCTGGATTTACCGATTGAACGCCAAGCGTAAACGCATTGATTCCGATAAATAGCTCTGGTAGTGGGAACGCAGCGATGTAGCCGATTTTGTTGGAAGTTGTTTTCATCCCAGCAACGATACCGGAAAGATATCTCGCCTCTTCCATCGCACCAAAGTAGTTTCCAAAGTTTGTATCATTCATCTTGTAGCCCGAGAAGTGAAGGAATTTGACATCTGGATATTCTCCAGCCAATTCCTCGAGCGCATCCATATAGCCAAAGCTGTTTGCAAAAATTACTTCTGCACCTTGGTCAATCATAACCTTCGCAGAGTTTTTCACATCTTGAATGTTTTCTGGCACAGCCTCTTGGTAAAGAGTCTCTACCCTGTCTCCCAATTTTTCTTCCAATTCAAGACGTCCCTTGTCATGCGCTTGCGTAAATCCGCCATCATTCACATGACCTATGTAGATAAAGCCGACTTTGATTTTTTTTGCAGCGTCCGAACTAGAATCGCTTGAGTCTGATGAAGTAGTCGATCCAGAACCGCCGCAACCTGCCATCAGTAGCATCATCATCGCTACCATAAAAGCTAATAATTTTTTCATTTTTTCCTCCTAGAAAATTCAAACTTACCCATTTATTATAGCGATTTCATCTTCATTTGTAAAGAATTTTGCACCGAAAACTTGGTTGTTCAGCGCAAAAGAAAAATGCATTATTCAGATAGTTTTGAATGATGCACATGCTATTTCGAGAGTATTATTCGGAAAATATCGTTCACGGTTTTCTTATGCCCTTCGAAATGTTTTCGGAGGATATTTTCCATAGGTGAAATCTCTTTTCAAAAACTCAGTAGTCCACCGTCTACAAAATTGAAATAGGTTTCTCCATCCGAAGTTCTGCAAGATGTTTTGGCGAAAATTCCACGGGACTTTTTTTCGAAAACATGGTGACAAGTCCCCCGACGAGCAGCGACAAATGATAGGTGATTCCTCGTGCAAGGAGCATCGCCATCACGACTTTTCCTCCAAATATCAGCGCATACAGTTTGATAAATCCGCCTTCAGCAAACCCGAGTGCGCCAGGAATTGGCAAGGACTCGATCGAGATGGTCAATATCGCCTGCATCGCCAGAATATATAGAAATGGATGTCCGCTGAGCCCCATCGCTCGATACACCCAGTATGGAACGGAGTAGAGCAGAGCAATGTGCATCACGCCAAGTGCAAGCACAGCGAGCAGAATTTTGGGATTTTGATGGATAAATTCTGCGCCCCGACGATACTCTGCAATCTGTTCTGCCGCTTTTTCTCTTGTTTTTTCAGGATTTTTGATCAACCTTGTTCTTGCCCCCAGAGAAATCGCTTTGAAAATAATTTGCGGTGCGATTTTCTTAGAAAATACCATGGCAAAAAATGCAATCGTCAGCATGAGCTGTGCAAGGATCCCAAAGTAAAACAGGATGCGAAATCCTGGCAGTAAGTTTAGTTGCGACAAAATCTCATTGCGCCAGAGCAAGACAGAAAATCCGACCACCAACAGCACTGCCAAATGATATACGCCGTTAAAGATCAGCATGACGAGCGAGCTTGCGCCGACTTTTATCCCATCCTTTTGCATAAAAAATATTTCGGATGGCTGACCACCCATATTTGCTGGAGTAATCGAGCTGAAGTAATAATCAATCAATGTGTAACGCGTGCAAGCAAGCGTCCCAACCCGATACCCTAGAGAATTCAACAACAATTTGATGCACAATGCTTGGCACAGAAAAAATAATGCCATCGTCGCAATTCCTATCAGCAGATAGACTGGGTTGATCTGTGTAAGAGCTACAATCAGGCTCGACACATCGTTGTTCTTAAAGATAAAATAAAAAGTCAGCGCCATAAGCAAAATGGTAAACACTAAGCTCTTTGTGTATCTTGGAAAATTGTCTTTTGGCTTACTTTTCATCGCCTACCCCTCTCCAAAATAGTAGCCGTTCATTTCCATAAATGGGATAAATTTTTTGAGCGACTGAATCATCTCTTTTGGCGCATGAATTTCTCCTCCAGTGCCGACGCCCGAGTCATGCAGGCAAATGATGCCGCCCTCGGATCCATCTCTTAGCATCGCCCAAAAAATCTCATCCGAGCTCTTGCCCATCCAGTCTCTTGGCAGAACATTCCACAACAGAAGCGAAAGGTTATGCTTTTTGATCTGCTGCAGCATCGGCAAGTTCACATATCCATGCGGCGGTCGATAATACTTCGGCGTAACTCCTAGAGTGCTCAGCGTCTCTAATCCTTGTGCGATGTCCCTCTCAATTTGCGCTGGCGTTTGGAACAGCGCTTTGTGGTGAGAATTGCAATGAAGTCCGATTTCATGACCTTCCGAAACAATTTGTTCTATGATCTCGGGATATTTTTCTGCCTTTTCTGCCACGACAAAAAAGATTGCTTTGATTCGATGAAGTCGTAGCAGGCGAAGTAGCTGCTCGGTGTAGATTTCATCCGGCCCATCGTCGAAGGTCAAGCGAAGTTTTTTCTCCACTTTGTACCTTCTCGGATAGATCCATTTATAATAAACTGTTGGGATCAATGCGTATACAGCCCATATGAGTCCTGCTACGCCCAACAAGATCAGTAAAATTTTCATATACTACGCCGATTTCAAATTTGAAGATCGTCCCCTCTCCCTCTCGATAATTTCTTTGATGCAATCGCTATTGAGCTTGCTACGAATTTCTTGCATATTTTCTTTTGCAAGGCTAATTTTTTCGCTGGAGGAAAGTAAATCCTGTATCATAGGCAAAATTTCGCTCGCCTCTTCCAATCCGCTATTTGTTACCCAACCGATATTTTTCTCTTGAATAAAATTTGCATTGCTGCTTTCTTGCTCCAAAAAAGGTTTGAAGATCAGCATCGGCAAATGCGAGTAAATCGCTTCAAAAGTAGTAATTCCTCCCGCTTTGGTCAGAAGCAGATCCGCTTCTCTCATCAATGTCGGAATTTCACGGCTGTAGCCAAGCACTTCGATATTCTCAAATTTATTTTGCAATTTTTTGTACAGCTTTTTATTCTTTCCTGTAATCACGGTAACCTGAAGATTTTCCATCTGACTGAGCGATTGGTAGAAATCTTTATCCTGCGGGATCATCCCGAGTCCGCCGCCCATAATGAGCAATCGCTTTGTTTTGATTTCTTCTTGCGGTGCGATATACTTTGTGCTCGAATAATTGCATTGTGCTAGATTAATCTGAGACACAATGTTGTGATTCGAAGGTTTTTGTCCGCAAAATTCTGCGTGCGCTATTGAACCGTTTGCGATTACATTCTTTGCATTTTGCGGCAAAAATTCTCCCTTAGGCTGGCACTTTTCAAATTCCTCCGACACTGGAATCCCTGTAATATATATCGGCTGCTCAACGCCCATTGCGAGCAGATACTCCTTCGTTTTTTCATCTGCTACGAGATATGCGTCGGTGCCCTCGTTGACCCATGTGTAATGCGGTTTCACATCGGTGATGACGGTTATCAATTGATAGTTTGAATTGTTTTTTCTCTTACAGGTCGAAACCAATTCCGAGCTGATGGAATAGGTTGAAACGATGATGTCCGGTTTTTCGTTTCGAATAATTTTTTCTACGCTATCGAGCAAATATTTGTGTGCCAACTTCAATGCGCCATTTCCCTCGGTGCTTTCCACCGCCTTTTTGTACGCTAGATTGTATAATTTGCTCCCATATTCAATAAACAGACTGTATAGGTTGTAAATCGGATTGGCATAATCGCCATGCATATACTCCACCATGTCGATCAATTTTACCGTATCCAAAGCATATGTTGATTTTATTTTCTTTTCGATTGCTTTAGCAGCTGAATAGTGCCCCATCCCAAATTTTGCGGTTAGAATTATTATTTTCATATCGCACCTCAAACAATTTTTCGAATCCCATAGAAATTTTTTCTACTGTAACTCATTGTAAGAGTAAAATCTTAAAAAAATCGAAACAATATATTAATGTTTTATGAATAATCGGTAACAAAAAATCTCGATTTTGTAACCATTTTGCGATAGTCACACAAATTGTCGAAAGTGTCTTTTTCCCGCAGTCAATTTAATAAAATACCCAGATACCGTTGTATTAGTAGAGGGAAAAATATGGTACATTTTCTTTCCCGTTTTATTGCTCAATCGAATCCGATATGCTATAATCCCCTTAAAGAACAAGGAGGTTGCTATGCCAAAACAAGTTCATATACGAATGGAGGATGCCGTTTATGAAGCACTTTCCGAATACTCCATCGAAAAAGGTCAATCTCTTCAAGAAAGTGTTTCTAATGCCATTAGGCAAATGCTAATAAAGCCCGATGCTTTCCAAAAGCACTCCCCTGAACAATACACTTTTATCGATTTATTCGCAGGGATCGGCGGAATGCATATCGCATATTCTGCTGCAGGTGCAAAGTGCGTTTATGCAAATGAATGGGACAAATATTGTAGACAAACGTATTTTCTCAATTTTGGGATTCAGCCTGATGATGACATAACAAAAGTCCACGAAGAAACTATTCCAGAACATGATATTTTGCTCGCAGGATTCCCTTGTCAGCCATTTTCGATTGCAGGCGTTTCAAAAAAACAAAGCATGGGCTATTCGACAGGGTTCGAAGACAAAACACAAGGCACATTATTTTTTGATGTGTGTCGGATTATTAAAGCAAAGCGACCAAAGGCTTTTATGCTCGAAAATGTTAAGAATCTCATCAGTCATGATAGAGGGCGCACTTTTGAGATCATAAGAGAATCCCTCGAGGATTTGAACTACCAAATTTTTTATCAAGTTTTGGATGGGAAAAACTTCGTTCCCCAACATCGTGAGCGAATTATTATCGTCGGATTTGACCGAGAAAGATTCGGCAATAATGTCGATTTTGCTTTTGATCTACAAAAAAAATCAAAGCAACCAGTAATCCGTGATATTTTGGAGAAAAATGTGCCCGAGAAATACACTTTGTCGGATAAGCTTTGGAGCTATTTGCAAAACTACGCTGCCAAACACAAAGCAGCTGGAAATGGGTTTGGATATGGAATGGCACCATTGGATGGAATCAGCAGAACGATCAGCGCAAGATACTATAAAGATGGCTCCGAAATTCTTATCGAGCAACAAGGAAAGAATCCTCGGAAGTTGACCCCACGAGAATGTGCTCGTTTGCAAGGTTTCCCCGAAGATTTTCACATCGTCGTTTCGGATACTCAAGCATATAAACAGTTCGGAAATTCTGTAGTCGTCCCTCTCATTCAAGAGGTTGCTCGTCTTGTCATTTCAAAATTGACAGAATTAGAAACTCAGAGTCAAGTCTCTGAGCTAGAAGGGAGAGTAAGCTAAATGCAGAATAGTATAGCCTCAGAAGCAATTCAGTCCGTTCTTTCTGGAAAAGAATCTTTTTGCAAATTTTTGTCGGCCAACGATACTGGATTAACTGGAGCTCACCAAGCTGGCATCCATATCTCAAAGCGTGCTATTCCAATCTTGTTTGACATTCCAGGCGAAAAAGGACAAAACAAAGACCGATGGGTGAAAATTCTATGGCACGATGGAGTAGAAACAGATACTCGATTTATCTATTACGGCCAAGGAACACGAAATGAGTATCGAATGACAAATTTTGGCAGAGGATTTCCATATCTAAGGCCAGAGTATACAGGAGCACTATTCATATTAACAAAAATAGAAGCCGATTATTACAGGGGTTTTATCCTGAATTCCGACAACGAAATAAACCAGTTCCTTGATGCATTCGGGCTCTCTCCTACCGAGACCAATGCGCTTATCAGCACAAAAGTATTTAACTTCGAATCCTTAGAAAAAATCGAATTTGAAAAGTTTATAGATAAGTTGGAGTCAGATTTCCCACCCTCTGAAACGATGTCTCTGACTGCTAGAGTAATTCAGGATAAGATATACAATCACGCCGAATATATAAGGACTAACCCTGACAAAAAACTAATCGAATGGACCGAAATGGAGTATAAATTGTTTCGAGCCATCGAATTTGCGCGTTATGGGGAGATGATTTCAAAGGGATTCTCTTCTGTCGATGCTTTTGTCCATACTGCAAATGCTGTATTAAATCGTAGAAAAAGCCGAGCTGGAAAAAGTTTAGAACATCACTTATCCGCATTGTTTCTGGGGAACAATTTACTTTTTTCCTCTCAATCAGTCACTGAAGGTAACAAGAAACCGGATTTCATCTTTCCATCACAAGAGGCGTACCATGATTTATCTTTTTCAGATGAAAAACTAATTTTGCTTGCAGCAAAAACTACATGCAAGGATCGATGGAGGCAAGTTTTGAATGAGGCAGATCGCTTAAGAGACAAAACAAAGTATCTTTGTACGCTACAGCAAGGCATTTCACCTGCTCAAATGGATGAGATGCAATCCGAAAAGATTATCTTGGTAGTCCCACGCACCTATATTTCTTCTTATCCAAAGGATCGCCAAGATCGTATCTGGACGATCGAAAAATTCATTCGATTTGCAAAGGAAATAGAAAAATCATAGTGTCTTGCACGATTTTGAACAAAAACTGTCTTTCCCAGAAAATATTGGAAGACAGTTTTCTATTTTTGGTATACATTTTATCTAAGTCAAAAAAGTCCATACTAGCTAAGTATTTTTTTTGCCATAGTGGCGGCTTCTTATCCCTAGAAACAATCCTGCCCCATCGGAGTATCGCTTCGACAGGGCAGCAATTTAATATTATGGATGAATTTTTTGAGAGTCCTATTTTTCGAATTACTAATGGTTGTCGCTTTTCTTATGAGTTCTTTTCGTCCTCCTACTCAAATCGTGCGATCTTATGCAGTTTATGTTCCCTTTGCTCTTCTTCGGACAATTCGATTCGCAGTTTTTCGATGATGTCGAGCATTTTGTCTTCTTCAATTGATCCGACGATTGCTCGCATATTTTGCTTCATATCGTAGAGTCGTTCTCGGTCGAAGATCAGTGCAGCGATGTTGCCGATTTCTTTTTCGGCAGAGCTGAGTTTTGCGTCGAGCACCATGCCCAGCCCATTGCTTACCACAAATTCGGCGTTGCTGACTTCTTGTGCCAAAAATGGTTTGAAAATCGCCATCGGAAGCTCCGCATACATCGCCTCGAAAGTGGTCAGGCCACCCGATTTGGTGAGCAAAAGGTCGGAGCGCTGCATCAACTCGTCCACATTGCTAACAAAGCCGAGCACTTCCACATTTTTGTATCGATTCTTGAGTTTAGCGTATAGACTTTTGTTCTTACCCATCACGACGGTTGTTTTGAGATTTTGAATTTTGTTGAGTCTCTTGTAAAAATCTGGATCGCTCGGAACCATCCCTAGTCCGCCACCCATAATGAGTAGTCGCCGCTCATAAGGATTTTTCATTGCAACAAGCTCGTTTTTTTCGATTTTATGGATTTTTGCATTTTCCGTTCCCATATTCGAAAGGCTGTATTTGATCGCCGAAATTTCGCTTCGAATCATATTTTTCATCGATGCAGCGGGACGCAAATGGTATGGTGCAACTTGATTTCTCCCCGAATCATATGGTATCACTGCGTTGCCAATGATCACTTCTTTATTTGATTTATTTTCTTGCTTTTCACTCGAAATATGGTCATTTGTCCCGCTCTTCGATTCAGTTGGACAATTTTCTATTGAAGTATTTTTTGTTGGGTCTTCTTCCGTTGAAGCAACTTCGGCTCCCTCCACGCTGTGTGTAATGTTTTTTTCGTCAGTCTTTGCTTCTTGTTTTGCACGGCGCTCTGCCTCTTTGTACAGCGAAATCATCAGCGCATCGTCTTGCTCGTCCATCGACTTGTATTTCATATTTTCAAAAGTCGGACTCAGCGGCATACCAACCACTGCAATGCTCGACTCATCCACGCCGTTTTGAATCAATTGCTGCTTGGTTTCTTCCACGGCCACGAGATAGTAATCTGTATGATCGTTGATCCACGTGCTGTGCGGATAAATGTCGGTGATCGCCGTGATCAGTGGAATCGTACTATCGGAAAGATTTTTGTAAATCGAAATCAGCTCCGAGCAGATGGAAAACGCCGAGATGATGATGTCTGGATTTTCTTTGAACAACAGCTTGGTCACTGCGCCGAGCACATGGTTGTACAAAATTTCAAACATCACATTGTCCGACGGATTGTTTTCGTCCGATCGCTTGTACATATAATTCATCAGCTTTGCGCCCTTGTCCACGAACTGATTATACATTTTGTAGATATAGTCGATGATCTCTGGATAAGCAAGCTCAAACACGTCGACGATTTTTACCTCTTCGATATCGCTACTCCACTCACGCTCCACAAGCTCTGGAATTTCTTCCATCTCCCCGAATCTTGCAAAATTTTGCAACTCACGCAAAAAATCCTTGGCGATCCGCTTTGGACTCATCTGATAAAAATCCTGCAAATCCACCGACTCGGCATAAGCGCCCTCATATTTATTAATCAATTTTTGTTGAATCGACTTTGCCGCCGAATAATGCCCATTGCCAAAGCGACAAGTTAGAATCAATATCTTCATCGTTCCTCCATCGTCACATCCTATTTGATGCGACGCAAAACTTATTTCGATTTGTTTATCTTTTTTGTCTATAATCTATTTTGAAATGAATATCTCTTGCATAACGAAATGATTTGCCGCCCAAAAAGTTGTGATCCTATCGCAAATGTCGCCACTGTATCGCTTTGCAGCTCATTCATCACCAAACCTTGTCGAGAGCTCATCAATTTCAGAGAGTATTATACCATACTATCTTAGACAAATCGTAAAAAAACGGTTACAAAAAAACTCTCAATTTTTCAACCTTGGTTCGTTGCCATGGCAATGGAAATTTTGATTTTTCGGGAATAATATATAGGTAGAAGTAAAGGAGGTCCTCATGGCAGGATTCAAAAATATTAAAAAAGGAAGCATTTTTGAGCTTCCAAGCTTGATCGACTACCGACAAAACCGAGTCATCAGTCTAGCAATTTGCGATTCACCAAGCATTCGCATCGTCTTGTTTTCGTTTGACAAAGACGAAGCAGTCACCGAAGAGCAAACGCCAAACACGGAGCAGTTCACACTGCTCGAAGGCGAGATGGAGGTTGTTGTCGAGGGCAAAAAGAGTTTGCTTCACGCTGGCGATACGATCGTTGTGGCGCCGGAGGATGAGCATTCACTCTTGGCACTTACTCCATGCAAGATGCTGCAAACTAGCATCAAAGAACCACAATAAAACAACCGATAACAATTTTCCCAAGTATCCCAAAGAGCGATACTTCCAATGCATCGACAAAGCAGCCTGTTTTGTCCCCAATAAAGGAGATTTTTATGAGCAAATCATTTATCAGCCATATGCCAATGGCAGAAGTATTTCATATGGCAGAGCAAATCGACTATGAAGAAAATAAAGTGGCGAGCATTACTTTGGTAAAACGCTCCGATCTCATCGTGACGTTATTCTCGCTGTACAAAGACGAAGAAATCGGCGGCCATTCCTCTACAGGAGATGCGATGGTGCAGATTCTCGATGGTGTTGCCGAAATCACCATCGGCGAAGAAACTTTTACCGTAAGCAAAGGCGAGTGCATCATCATGCCAGCGAATATTCGCCACGCACTCAAGGCAAAAGAATCTTTCAAAATGCTTCTCACCGTTGTAAAACCCGCTGACTAGTCATTCCAATTGTCGTAGAGATCGTTATTAACTCTGTCTCACAAACATAAAACGAGCCAATTCTCTTATAGAGTTTCGCTCGTTTTTTTGTTCTAATGCATCTAAAATTTGATGGATTCTTCTTTATCACGGATAGCGCTTGAGCACAAAGCTATTGCGATAAAAATCCAAAATATCTTCTTCCTTCATTCGACCGAGCTCTCTCGACAGCGCACTACAATTTACGTTGAGATAGTCGGCAAAATCGGAGCGGTTGATGAAAGGAATCGTAAACGAATTTTTCTTCTGGATGCTCGCCTGAAGATATAGATAGTAGTAAATTTTTTCGCGTAACGATTTGATGGAAGAAATGTACAATTTGTTGCGCAAAAGATTATTTTCTTCCGCAATCAAAAATAATAGATTCTTCATCAAACGGCTTTTGGACGGACACACGGGCAAGAGGTTGCTCAGCACTTCTTTGGGGTCAATCTGTAGTACGCAGCACTTATCCACGCACATCATCCCAAAAGGCGCCACATTTTCCTTGGAAAACACCAGCGAGCCGCCAATCAAATCACCACGCTTTAGCTCAAACAAAATATTGCGCTCCCCCGTCGAATGAATGTTGTATACATACACATTGCCCGAGAGCAGCACCGCTAACTGATTCACACGCTCTCCAACATGGATGATATGTTCTTCTTTTTCATAATGTTTTTCGTGCGCACAAAGACATTGAATCGCTCGCAATATCTCGGCACTATCCATCCCTTCAAAAATTAGCAAATCGTCATAAGGATTTCGAATCAAAATTTCTTTCATAAAAAATCTCCGTTGCCATGGCAATCGAACTATCCCTATTCACTATCCCAGCATCTCTTTCAACATTTTTTTGTATTCCAAAAATTTTGGCGAAAGCTCCAAATTTTCTTCTCGCTCGATCGTGATCTCCTCTCGAATCTGTCCTGGACGACCCGTCATCACCACCACTTTGTCGGATAGGATGATGGCTTCGTCGATGTCATGGGTGATAAAAAAAGTCGTCGTCTGATGGCTCTGGCACACTTTGCGATACCACTCGTGCAGGCTCGCTTTGGTAATGGAGTCCAGCGCAGAGAATGGCTCATCGAGCAACATTAGCCTCTCTGAATAAAGATATGCCCGAAGCAACGCACCTCGCTGTCTCATTCCGCCTGACAATTGGGACGGATATTTGTCCTCTGAGCCGATAAGTCCAAATTCTTCGAGATGTTTCTTGGCAATCTCGTGCGCATCTTTTTTGCTCATCCCTTTGAGCCGAAGTGGCATACAAATGTTATCGATCATCGTATAAAATGGCAGGAGCAGATCTTTTTGTTGCATGTAGCTAAAATGCCCCGAGCTGCCCGTGATGTCTACTCCCTCGAGCAATATTTGTCCGCTATCTGGCTTTTCGATGCCCGAAAGAATGTTGAACAGCGTGGTTTTGCCCACGCCGCTCGATCCGATGAGCGATACAAATTCGCCCTGCTTGATCGCCAGGTTAATATCTTGTATCGTCGGAATTTCTTGATAATTTTTGCTGATATTTTTCAGCGTCAAAAATGCGTCCATCTTACACATTTGGCAGATAATCGTTGGTGAATCCTGCTGATCCAAGCGGTTTATCAATCAATTCTTGTGCGTACATAAAATCGTAGAATGTCTCCCAGCGCACAGTGTCGATTGGACCCCAGAATTCTTTTTCCGCCTTGTAGTATGCGGATAGAATTTGCTGGCTCTCTTCCACTAGTGCGACGTCGAGCTCTGGCACGGCCTTGAGCAAAATTTCTGCCGCCTCGTGTGGGTTGGCAATCGCAAATTGGTAGCCTTTTGCCGTCGCATTCATAAATGCTTTTGCTGTATCTGGATCGCTGATGAGGAACTCATCGTTGGCAATGATAATCGGTGTGTAAAAATCGAGCACGCTGTTTGCCTGTGCAAAAGGAATAAAGTTATAGAGCATTCCATCCAAATCTGCGAGCACATTATCCCATGCTTCGTAAACCCAAACGGCATCTACTTGTCCCGTCTTGAGTAGCGATACCGCATCCGCTCCCGAGTGTGGTACCATTTCGATTTTACTATAGTCTCCACCATCGGACTCAACCGCAAATTTCAAAATTGCCTGCTCCACTGGCAGTCCCCAAGTCGCATATTTTTTGCCTTCAAGATCCTTGAAACT
The DNA here is from genome assembly GCA_041784625.1 of Filifactoraceae bacterium. Classification (GTDB taxonomy): domain Bacteria; phylum Bacillota; class Clostridia; order Peptostreptococcales; family Filifactoraceae; genus JAUNKE01. The sequence continues at coordinate 4,445 of JBHBDS010000099.1, read as the reverse complement.
CTCGATGTCTTTTTCTCTCAGCGAAATAATCCCCGATGTGTTGTGGTCGATGATCGTCGCAACCGCTGTCACCGGTGCAGGATTTGCGGATGCAAGCACTTCGCCCAAATTTTCTTGAAAACTCACGCCAAACTGCGCCTGTCCACTTCCCACTGCCGCAATGGCGCCATCTTCTGGCGGCTGAATGATTTCGATATTTAGCCCTTCTTCGGCGTAGAATCCTTTTTCCAGTGCAACATAAACACCTGTGTGGTTGGTGTTTGGCGTCCAATCGAGCACGAAGGAGATTTTTCCATCGCTTTTTGCACCCGAAGATGCGGCGGTAGAATTTTCTCCGCTGCTGCCATTTTCGGTTGTTCCAGTTTTTGATCCGCAACCTACTGCGGATAGTCCAATCAGTAGAGCCATCGCTCCAGCAAAAATTTTTTTCTTCATATTATCTCTCCTGTATTTTCCATTTCATCGATTTTTTCTGCAACAAATCCACCAAGTATAACAACAATAACGAGATGACCGTGACCACGATGATCCCCGCAAACATCTTATCAAACGAAAAAGATTTGCGCACCCTCGTCATATACACGCCCAGTCCCTGATTCCCACCGAGCCATTCCGCAATCACTGCGCCAACAATCGCATAAGATGCCGACACTTTTAGGCCTGCAAAAAAACTCTCCACCGCCGACGGCAGTTTGACCCACAGCAGCATCTGCCATCGAGTCGCCCCCATCGAGCGAAAGAGTCTCATCGCATCCTCATCCACGGTTGCAAATCCGCTCAAGATGCTAATCACCAGTGGAAAAAAGCAGGTGACAAAAATCAGCGCAATCTTTGGCAGCATTCCGTAGCCGAGCCAAAGCACAAGCAGCGGCGCAACCGCAATCGTAGGAATCGTCTGCGAAATGATCAGCACGGGATAGAGCGTCTTACGCCAAAGTGAAAATTCTTCCATCACCACGGCGAGCATCCATGCGAAACCGATGCTCAAAAACAAGCCGATAAAAGCCTCCATCAGCGTCACCTTGCTATGCATCGCAAGCAGCGGCGCTTCGGTGATCAGGGCTCGCACCACCGATTGGGGCGATGGTAGCATAAACTTCGGCACGATTTCAAAATGACTGATGAGTCCCCAGATAAAAATCAGCAGCGCAATAAAACTCGCAGGATAAATCCCATCAATGATGCTTTGCGGTTTTCTTTTCAATCGACCACACCCCCGCCTCGGGATTCAGCGCAATCTTCACATAGCTCATCACGCTCGGCGCACCCTCACGAATACAAATTTTCTGAGCCTCCTTGACAATCTCCATCAACTCGTCAAAACTTCCCTCCACCGTTGTCTCAAACGGTGCAACAAAACAAGTGAGACCAGTCGATTTGATATATGCAATCACCTCATCCACGATGCGAATGACCTCTTCCCCCTCCACCGCTGGCAAAACCTGGATGGCGATACTCGCTTCTGGCTGTTTCATAAAACCTCCCTTTGTCCAAAAAAAAATCTGCACACGCAGATAACATTCCCTACGACGGCATTATCCGACAGGTAAAGGGTCTGAGCCAAAACTCACTCTCAGCAAATGCTCCCCTATGGTTGTAATTTTTTAATTCTACTTGATGATTCATCGTTATTAATCACACCAAAACATAAATTCAATCTCTTCGAAGTCATTGAGTCTACCCCATCGAAAAGTTCAATGGAAATTCCGCAACTCCGAAGAATCACCAAACAGCAAAAAATTTATAAAATCGATCTTCTGCTATCTCTTTCATTATATCTCTTCACTGCACAAAATTCAAGCAAAACAAATGATGTGCACAAGGGTATTTTAACCGCAAAAATCTCAGAGTCTGTTCTAGTTATGACACGCAAAGAATTTTCGTCCAAATTTCTTCCCTCTTTTTCGTCATCAGCAGATTTGTTTTCTATTTCAAAACATCCGAGCTGCGCATACTTTTTAGTTCGCATACTCCTTTGAATTTCAAACTTATTACTCGAGGAGAATTTTCCTAATAAATGAATTTTTTGCTCCTATGAACATTTACTAATACTATGAAATACGATACAATACATTATGCAAAAAATCACGAAAGGGCGATTCTTTATCGCATAAGAATATGAGAACAAACGAAACATACCAACGCTTGGCAGAAAACTTTGAACAACAACCATTTTTGAAACATATCGGCGCAACACTTGAGCATGTCGAATACGGCAAAGCGGTTCTCTCAATCGAAAAAAGACCCGAGCTACTTCAGCAACATGGATTTCTTCATGCTGGCGTCACCACAACACTTGCGGATGTCGCTTGCGGTATTGCGGCACTCTCTGCAATGCCAGAGGGATCTGGCGTGCTCTCCACCGAATTCAAAATCAATTTGATGCGACCAGCCACCACCAACAAAATCATCGCAACCGCCGAGCTCCTCAAACCTGGTAAAACCCTTTACATCGTTGAGGCCACCGTCACCGATGTAAATGGAAAAATCATTGCCAAAATGCTCGCAACCATGATTCCAACGCCAAGCGAAAATTCGAAGTAGTTTTTTGTTTTGTGTTCTTCTCGCATCAGGTCGGCGGATTTCTCAGCGCATGGCTTGGAGGTATCAGCGTAGAGCTCACGGGTGGCTATGTGATGATTTGGACTGCAGACATCGCGCTACGCTTGGTCGCTGGACTCGCAAGCTTTTTGATAAAAGAACAGAAGGTAGCTTCTGAAGTGTAGAATGATAACAGTATAGTCTGATAAAAGACAGAATGATAAAAGATAGAACGACAAAAAGACAAACTCGCTTTCACAACAAAAGTAAGTTTGTCTTTTTGTCCTAGACTCCTTATTCATCTCCAGATTATTTCCTTCTTTTTTCGCCAAATGACGGAGATCACAACAAGCATGATGAAGATAAACGAGCCATGGAAACTACAAATTGCCATTTGGCTATTCATCCAACTACGCAAAGTAAAAATAAAGACTATTGGGTTACTCTTCCAACTACGCATCGCAACAGTAATACCTACAAAACATAAAAAGTCGAAAACTTCATACGATAGCTCTCGACTTTACTTTCAATAAATTTGATTTGTTTCTTTTACCCCTTCACTCTTGGGAATGTCCGCTCATATTCTAGCTTCAGCTCTTCTACCAAATACAAATCGCTTCGACAATGCATATCGGAAATCCCATTGCTAACCAAATCATATAGTGCTGATTGGTAAAAAAATTCCAACGCATCATCTAAAGATATTCCTAAATTCTTTGCAAAAAGAGCAACAATGCGGGCATATTTCTTTTGCAACAAAATAGGACTTGCCTTCATATTTGCTCACTCCCTTCAAATTGTAAGCACATCGCTATTGCTTTTTCTGTACGTAGGCAAATCTGCAGATTTGGCTTTTCAAATCGCAATCGTTTGATCGCTTCTGACTTATCGATTAAGCCTTCGAAAAAGAGCTCCACTGTGTTGAACACCTGATCGTTTGCAACGCCACCAATCACAATGTCATAGTCCGAACTATCATTCTCGCTTCGGCAATTTAAGATGAAATCCAACCAAGTTTCGTCGTAACGATCAAATCGTAACACCTTCAGATTTTCCAATGCCTTTTCATCAAGCATATAGCGCGAAATAATTCCCGAGAGTCCTCGACGCTTAAATCGGCTACTCCAATTCACGGCCTGCTCATAAATCGGTGTTGTGTAAAAGCCCAGCCCGAAGTCCAAAGTATCTCTAGAATGCCACAAATCTGGAACTTCCACCTCGACAAACGATCCGTGATAAACGATCATACAATGGACACCCCTCTCTCTTTCATTACATCAAGGATTTCATCGACAATATATTCCTTGCTCTGAGTGTGCAGCACCTCGTACTCAGGTACAATATAACCGTTTAGAATATCACTTTCTTTTAGTGCAACAAAAACTTGACTTGCGTCTGTGCCAAGAGTGAGTGCCACCTGTTCAATACAGAAAATTGCAAAGGCTAAATCCTGGTTATTTTTTATCCTTGTTCCCATTTGACACCTCCTCAAGTCATATTTTTTTGCTGACTCCTAATCAATCGTGTAATCCATACTAATTACTATCATTTTATCATATTATTTTTTCGGCTTCAATCTACAATCCGTCTGTTGCAAAAGCTTCTCTTTCTTATTAACTTGCTGTGTCATTCGTTTTTCATTGCATAGATTTTTTCAAAGTAAAAGCATCCTTTCGGACGCTTTTAACAGAGAAATTCTACAAAAATAATATTTGTTTGATTTGTTTCTTCTACCTCTTCACTCGTGGAAATGCTCGCTCCAATTGATATGGTATTTCGATTTCTTGTCCAAGTGCAATCGCTGCTTCAATCGTCCAGTTCGGATTGCGGAGCAGTCCACGTCCAATCGCTGCAAAGTCCGCATCTTCGTTTCCAATCACGGAGTTTGCCATGTCAACGGACTC